>CAYZVG010000113.1:0-8772 GCA_964481595.1 uncultured Occallatibacter sp.
CACCGACGGCGCAGGCTCCGGCGGTGGGATGCAGGCCGGGACCGCCCAGGTCGGGGCGACGGGCAGAGTCCTTACGCACCACATCGCGCAGCCCCTCGAACTGGCCGTTGCGCACGTCTTCAAGATTGGCGCGGTCAGGGCGGGCGGCTGCGGCCTCGTAGAAATAGACGGGGATGCCAAAGCGACGCCAGATCTCAAGGCCGGCCTGGCGGGCAAGCAGAGCGCAGTGCTCAAGCTTAACGCCGGAGATGGGCACGAAGGGAACGACATCGGCTGCGCCGATGCGGGGATGAACGCCCTGCTGGCGGGTGAGGTCGATCAGCTCGGCGGCTTTGCCAACGCCGCGCACTGCGGCTTCAACAATTGCAGAGGGCTCGCCGGCGATGGTGACGACCGAGCGATTGTGGTCAGCGTCCATTGACCAATCGAGCAGCCGCACTCCCTCAACGCGCATGGAGGCCACAATGGCTTCGACCCGCCGGGCATCTTTGCCCTCAGAGAAATTGGGAACGCATTCGACTACCGGCCCGTCCATTTGTAATTGACTCCACTGGCCCGCTTTGGCGCGGGCTTTGCTCACTTCCAGAATGTATACCCTACCTGAATTTGCATGCTGGCGTTGACGCCGGGGTTCTTGTCTCCGAGCGATGCCGACGAGATATGCACTGCGTTTACGCCAACGTCGATTGACCGGCGGGGTTGCACAAAAAAGTGCGCGCCAACGCCGCCCTGTGGCGAAAAGTTCCACACAGACGTGCCGCCGGGCGTGCCCTCGGGCACCAGTTGCTCCGGCGGAAACTTGTGGGTGGTGTAGATGAGACCACCAGCGCCCTGAAACCAGGGCTGAACGCGGCGAGACGCGGTGAGAAAGTTCCAGCGCAGGATTACGGGCGTGAGACTGACGCCGCGATAGGTTCCACCGCCCTCGGGAGCCGAGAAGTAACAGGTGCCAACACCTGGGCAGGAATAATAGAACGTGCCGATGTGCGGAGCGGGCGTGTAGGCCTGCCAGAGAGGCATGATGTTGCCTCCGCCTTCAAACTGGCCGCTGAAGATGCCGGCATGGAACACGGGGCCGATCGGCTTGCCTATCTGAAAGCCGCCCCAGAAGAACTTGTAGTTGGAACGATCGCCGACGCCTGATCCCCAGTTGGCGAATGGACCGTACTCCCAGCTATGGGCATTGCGAACGCGGGCGACGGGGTTGGTGTCGTCAGCCGAGTTGGCAGAGGGGGTTTGGGCGCGGGCCGCGGTTGCGGCAGCGAGGGCCAGGGCCACGAGGGCTATCGTTGCGGGGATGGACAAAAATCCAGGTACATTTCGGGTCAACGTTCTTCCCTTCTCCAAATCCAAGAATGAAATCAAAGTTATTTGACGCAGGACAAGAGACCCGAGGTTCGCGGCTCCAAAGAAAAGACCGCCACAACCGGGCGGCCTTTCGATTGCCTGCCTCAAACGGCTTGTCAGCTGGCAGCGTGCTCCATCTGTTCGGCGTCCATGTCGAAGTTGGAGTGCACGTTCTGCACGTCGTCAAGATCTTCAAGAGTCTCAAGCAGCCGCACCATCTGATTGGCAGCCGATCCCTCTAGTTTGGTGTAGGTGGAGGCGACCATGGTGACTTCGCTCATGACGGTGGAAATGCCTGCCGCCTTGACCGCGGCTGCAACTGCTTCATGGGCGGAGGGATCGGTGATGATCTCCCAGGTCTCGCCTTCGTCGTTGAGGTCTTCTCCGCCGTGTTCGAGCACGATGTCCATCAACTGCTCTTCCGTCGCGGTCGATTTTTCGACGGCAATGAGGCCTTTTTTGGCGAACATGAAGCGGACCGAACCGGATTCACCGAGGTTTCCGCCGTTTTTTGAGAAGGCGTGGCGGATTTCGCTGACGGCGCGATTGCGGTTGTCAGTAAGCACGTCGACCAGGACGGCAACGCCGCCGGGACCGTAGCCCTCGAAGGTGGCTTCCTCGTAGTTGACGCCTTCAAGCTCGCCGGTGCCGCGCTGTATGGCGCGCTTGATGTTCTCGGCCGGCATATTCTCGGCCTTGGCAGCCAAAATGGCGGTTCGAAGACGCGCATTGCCGTCAGGATCGCCACCGCCCTTTGCGGCAACTGCGATTTCCTTGATGAGGCGGGTGAATATCTTGCCGCGCTTAGCATCGAGCGCGCCCTTCTTGTGCTTGATTGTGGCCCATTTGGAATGGCCGGACATGGAAACCTCAAACCTATTGAAAGATAGTGGCGCAGACGCGCGCCTGACCGTATGAGTATACCATCGGCGATGGACGGCGAGATACGGCTTGAAACAGGGGTCAGGGAACAGGGATCAGGGGTCAGGAATAGCAAGATGCGCTCTAAGGAAAGAGTTCGGCGGACTTGAGGGAAGAGCCTGCCTGGTCTTTGGCGGAGACGATGGGAGCCAAGGAGTCGATGGGCCAGGGCAAGGCCAAATCCGGATCGTTCCAGAGGATGGTGCGCTCGGCTTGCGGCGCGTAGTAGTCCGTGACCTTGTAGGCAAAGCCGGCGGACTCACTCAACACCAGAAATCCGTGGCCGAAGCCCGGCGGAATCCAAAGCATGTGGCCGTTTTCGCCGGTGAGCTCTGCGACGACGTGCTTGCCGAAGGTGGGTGAGCTACGGCGCAGATCCACGGCGATGTCGAGCACGGAGCCGTGGGTCGCGCGCACCAGCTTTCCCTGCGGCTGGGTGATCTGATAGTGGATGCCGCGCAGCACGTTCTTCTTCGACAGCGAGAAGTTGTCTTGCAGCCAGACCACGGGAAGGCCGGCTTCGGTCATGCGGCGCTGGTTATAGGTCTCGAGGAAAAAGCCGCGATCGTCGCGATAGATTGCCGGCTCAAGCAGGAGCACGCCGGGGATTTCCGTCTCATTGATTTTCATGGTCGCTCGCTAGTGTGGTCGATGAAGGGGGCCTTAGAAGAACAACCGCGGATTCTTCACTCACCACCCCCGAACTGAAAAGCGTTCGGGGCCCCTTTCGTTCAGAATGACAGCCTCGGTTTGTGATGGATTTCTTAGAATGACAGTCTCGGTTGGTCATAGATTTTCAGAATTACAGTCTCGGTTGGTCATGGATTCTGGAGACTGGACGCTATTGGTTCGCAGGGGAAAAAGGTTCCCGCAACAGAGCCAGCAGGTACCTGCCGTAGCCGCTCTTGGCAATGGGGTGAGCGAGCTTTTCGAGTTGCGCTTTATCGATGAAGCCCTGGCGGTATGCAATCTCTTCAGGGCAGGCGATGTTGAGTCCCTGGCGGCGTTCGATGGTAGAGACGAACTGCGCGGCCTCAAGCAGCGAGTCGTGGGTTCCTGTGTCGAGCCAGGCCATGCCGCGGCTCATGATCTGCACGTTGAGGCGGCCGGCATCAAGATACTTTCGGTTGAGGTCAGTGATTTCAAGCTCGCCGCGCGCCGAGGGTTTCAGTGACGACGCAAGGCTGACAACTTCGTTGTCATAGAAGTAGAGGCCGGTGACGGCGTAGCGCGACTTGGGGCTTGCGGGCTTCTCCTCAAGGCTGATGGCGTTGCCCTTGGAATTGAACTCGACGACGCCGTAGCGGTGGGGATCCTCGACCTGATAGGCAAAAACGGTTGCGCCGGTCTGAAGCTTGGCTGCCGTCTGAAGCTGAAGCGAGAAGCCCTGGCCGTAAAAGATGTTGTCGCCGAGGATGAGCGCGGACGAAGAGCCGCCGATGAAGTCGCGGCCGATGATGAATGCCTGCGCCAGACCATCGGGGCTGGGCTGCACGGCGTACTGGATATCGATTCCCCACTGATTGCCGTTGCCGAGCAGTTCGGCAAAACGGGAGGTGTCTTGGGGAGTGGAGATGAGCAGAATCTCGCGCAGGCCGGCAAGCATGAGGGTGCTGAGCGGGTAGTAGATCATCGGCTTGTTGTAGACCGGAAGAAGCTGCTTTGAAACCACGTGTGTGACCGGGTAGAGCCGCGTTCCCGACCCGCCCGCAAGGACAATACCTTTCATATTTCGCCCCGCTCAGAGTAGTTTTGCGCGATCCACTCGCGATAGGCCCCGGTTCTGACATTTTCGATCCACGCGGCGTGGCCAAGATACCACGCAACGGTCTTTCGCAGGCCGCTTTCGAACTTTTCAGCCGGGCTCCAGCCGAGTTCGCGGGAGATTTTGGAGGCGTCAATGGCGTAGCGTCGGTCGTGGCCGGGACGGTCTTCAACATAGGTAATGAGACGGCGGCGAGGCTCAGCGCCGACGGCGGGACGCTCTGCGTCAACACGGATCTTGGCGACACTCAGTTCGTCTACCAGATCGCAAAGGGTGGTGACTACGTCGATGTTTGCGCGCTCACTGTTGCCGCCGATGTTGTAGGTCTCGCCCACACGCCCCTTGGCGAGCACGGTGCGAATGGCCGAGCAGTGATCCTCGACAAAAAGCCAGTCGCGCACGTTCATGCCATCGCCGTAAACCGGCAGCGGCTTGCCTTCAAGCGCGTTCAGGATCATGAGTGGAATGAGCTTCTCGGGAAACTGGTAGGGGCCGTAATTGTTGGAGCAGTTGGTGGTGAGCGTGGGAAGGCCGAAGGTGTGGTGGTATGCGCGGACCAGGTGATCGGAGGAAGCCTTGGAGGCTGCATAGGGGCTGTTGGGCGCGTAAGGCGTGGTCTCAGAGAAGGCCGGATCGGTTTTGCCAAGGGAGCCGTAGACCTCGTCTGTGGAGACGTGGAGGAAGCGGAAGCTTGCGCGGCCGGCATCGTCTAGCTGGGACCAGTATTTCTTCGCCTGTTCTAGGAGGACGAAGGTTCCCTGCACGTTGGTGCGGATGAAAGCCTCAGGCGATGCGATGGAGCGGTCGACGTGGCTCTCGGCAGCAAAGTGGACGATGGCGCAGGGACGATATTTCGCCAGAACGGAGGCCACCAGTTCGGGATCGCAGATGTCGCCGCGGACGAAACTGTAGCGCGGGTGCGCTTCAAGCGAAGCCAGGTTGGCGGGATTGCCGGCGTAGGACAAAACGTCGAGGTTGACCACCGAAGATGGAGTGGAATCGATCCACGTCAAAACGAAGTTGGAGCCGATGAAACCGGCTCCTCCGGTGACCAGGATCGTGTCGTGGGCGTTCTCTCTCACAGGGATGAGTATATGACAGAAAACAAGCGAGATTTGCGGCGAGGGACGGCGGCCGGGAACTTTCTCGTACAATAGGAAGAAGGAAAACCGGCAGTCGCGGAGTTTTTTCGATATATTAAAATCAATGTAGTTCCGGACGCGGCGCGACTGCACAGGCAACCCACTCGATCAAGGAATCAGGCGAATTCCCCTAAGGGAATCGCTTCGCATTTGTGTCTTTCGGAACACATACACGCCAGTTTCTACGCAAACCGGTCACAGAAAAGGCTGCTATGGATAATTCCTGTAACTGTAACGTCACTCCCGAACCGCAAGGGCTTTACCACCCACGGAATGAGCACGACGCCTGCGGCATGGGGCTGGTTGCGAGCATTCGTGGCGAAAAAAGCCATGAGATTATCCGCAAGGGCCTCGAGGTTTTGATCAACCTGACGCACCGTGGCGCAGCCGGCTGCGACCCGGAGACGGGCGACGGCGCGGGCATCCTGATTCAGATTCCTCATGCGTTTTTTGCGAAGGAGTGCGGCGAGCTGGGCATGAAACTGCCCGAGGCGGGCGACTACGGCGTGGCCATGTGCTTTTTGCCCGTGGAGCGGCACAACCGGTTGCAGTGCGAGGGCATATTCGAGCGCATTGCGCAGGAAGAGGGCTGTACGCTGATCGGCTGGCGCGATACGCCGGTAAACGGCGACGCGATTGGCCGCGAGGCGCGCAACTCGCAGCCGTATATCGAGCAGCTTTTTGTGGGCCGTCCGGCGGGGCTGGACGAAGATGCGTTCGAGCGGTTGCTGTACCGGATCCGGCGCAGGACGGAGAACGAAGTTGCAAGCTCGGAGATCGAGGGCAAGGAAGTGTTTTACATTCCTTCGTTCTCTTGCCGCACCATCATCTACAAGGGTCTGATGCTGGCTCCGCAGATTGAGCGGTTTTACTTTGAGCTGGCGAATCCGCTGGTGACGAGCGCGCTGGCCCTGGTTCACCAGCGCTTTTCAACGAATACGTTTCCGAGCTGGAAGCTGGCGCACCCCTACCGCTACGTTGCGCACAACGGCGAGATCAATACGATCCGCGGCAACGTAAGCTGGATGAACGCGCGGCAGTCAGTGCTGCGCAGCTCACTCTACGACGGACAGATCGACACGCTGTTTCCCGTGATTATGCCGGAAGGCAGCGACTCTGCCTCACTGGACAACGCGGTCGAGTTCCTTTTTCAGTCAGGCCGTTCCCTGCCCCACGTGATGGCCATGCTGATTCCCGAAGCGTGGTCTGGCAATCCGGACATGGACGAAGACAAGCGGGCGTTCTACGAGTATCACGCCTCGCTGATGGAACCGTGGGACGGGCCTGCGGCGATTGCCTTTACCGATGGCCGCGTGATTGGCGCGACGCTGGACCGCAACGGCTTGCGGCCGGGCCGCTACATTGTGACCAAGGACGACCTGGTGGTGCTGGCGTCGGAAGCCGGCGTGATTGAAGTGCCGGCGGAGGACGTGCGCAAGAAGGGCCGTCTGCAGCCGGGACGTATGTTCCTGGTGGACACGGTCGAGAAGCGCATCATCTCCGACGGAGAGATCAAGAAGCAACTGGCTGCGCGGCAGCCTTATGGCGAGTGGTTGAAGCAGCAGCAGGTAACGATGGAGCAGTTGCCGGAGCCGCCGCGCGTGATCGCGTCGGACCCGCAGACGCTGCTGCGCAGGCAGCGCGCTTCAGGCTACAGCGAAGAGGATTTGCGCATTTTGCTGACGCCAATGGCCGCCAACGCGCAGGAGCCGATCGGCTCAATGGGCACGGATGTTCCGCTTGCCTGCTTGTCAGACCGGCCGCAGTCGCTGTTCAACTACTTCAAGCAGCTCTTTGCGCAGGTCACCAATCCGCCGATCGATCCGATCCGCGAAGAGCTGGTGATGTCACTGATCAGCTACATAGGCACGGAGCGCAACATTCTGGACGAGGCTCCTGACAACTGCCACACGCTGAAGCTGCCGCATCCGATCCTGACCAATCGCGACCTGGAAAAGCTGCGGCGCGTATCGTCGGGCGATCTGCTGGCGACGACGCTTCCCGCGCTGTTCCGCGCCGAAAACGGCGAGGCCGGATTACGGCACGCGCTCGAAGATTTGAGCGCACGCGCGGCTCATGCCGTCCACTCCGGCTATACGCTGTTGATTCTCTCTGACCGCGGCGTGGATGCGACATACGCGCCGATTCCCAGCCTGCTGGCGATGGCCGCGGTGCACAACCGCCTGGTGCGGGAGAAGACGCGCACGCAGGTTGCGCTGATTATCGAAAGCGGCGAGCCTCGCGAGGTGATGCACTTTGCACTGCTGATCGGCTACGGCGCGAGCGCCATCAATCCCTATCTGGCGATTGAGACGCTGCACGACCTTAAGCGGCGCGGACTGCTCCCGGAAAGCGTGACCGCGGAGCAGGCGGAAAAGAACTTTATCAAGGCCATCAACAAGGGCCTGCTTAAGACCTTCTCAAAGATGGGCATCAGCACGCTGCAGAGCTACCGCGGCGCGCAGGTGTTTGAGGCGGTGGGCCTGAATCAGTTCCTGGTGGATGCGTACTTCCCCGGCACGGCGTCGCGCGTGGAAGGCGTGGGCCTGGATGTGCTGGCCAAGGAAGCGCAGATGAAACACTCGTATGCCTTCCAGCCGCTGACGGACTCGGAGACAGATCTGCTGGTGGGCGGACAGTACCAATACCGCGAGGGCGGCGAGTATCACCTGCTGAATCCGCTGACGATCAGCAAGGTGCAGCATGCGGTGCGGCAGAACAATCCGGCCACGTTCCAGGAGTACACGGACCTGATCGACAACCAGAACCATAATCTGTGTACGCTGCGCGGACTGATGAAGCTGAAGTACGCCGAGCAGCCGATTCCGATTGAAGAGGTTCAGCCGGCGAAGGAGATTGTGAAGCGCTTTACGACCGGAGCGATGAGCTACGGGTCAATCAGCAAGGAAGCGCACGAGACGCTGGCGATTGCGATGAATCGGATCGGCGGCATGTCAAACACCGGCGAGGGCGGCGAGGACGAGGAGCGCTTCAAGCGCGACGCGAACGGCGATCTGCGCCGCAGTGCGGTGAAGCAGGTGGCCAGCGGCCGCTTTGGCGTGACCACGAACTACCTGGTGAACGCAGACGAACTGCAGATCAAGATGGCGCAAGGCGCAAAGCCCGGCGAGGGCGGCCAGTTGCCTGGGCACAAGGTGGACGAGGTGATCGCGAGGACGCGGCACTCGATTCCGGGCGTAGGATTAATCTCTCCGCCGCCGCATCACGACATCTACTCGATCGAGGATTTGGCGCAGCTGATTTACGACTTGAAGAACGTGAATCCCAAGGCGCGCATCGCGGTCAAGCTGGTGTCGGAGGTTGGCGTTGGCACGGTGGCCGCGGGCGTGGCCAAGGCTCATGCCGACGTGGTGCTGGTTTCTGGCGACAACGGCGGAACGGGCGCTTCACCGCTTAGCTCAATTAAACATGCGGGGCTGCCGTGGGAGCTTGGACTGGCCGAGACGCAGCAGGTGCTGCTGCTGAACGATCTGCGCAGCCGCATCCGCGTGCAGACCGATGGAAAACTGCAGACAGGCCGCGATGTAGTGATTGCCGCACTGCTGGGCGCTGAAGAGTTCGGCTTTGCCACCATGC
>CAYZVG010000114.1:0-8761 GCA_964481595.1 uncultured Occallatibacter sp.
CCCAGCTTGCGGTGAGGGCGTAGGCGCGGGCGGCGGCGCGCATCTGCTCGTGCTTGGCGGGGTCGCCGAGGATGCCGGCAATGGCGGCGGCGAATTGATTGTCAGGCACGATGCGGCCGGTTGCGCCGTCGCGAACGATGGTGCAGGGGCCTCCGCTTGGGGTAACGATGGCGGGCACGCCGCTCGAAAGCGCCTCAAGCACGACATTGCCGAAGGTGTCGGTGTGCGAGGGGAAGACGAACAGATCCATGTTGGCGTAGGCGGTGGAGAGGGCTTCGCCTTTAAGCACGCCGGTAAACTCGGCGCGCGGCAGCCGGTCGCGGAGCCATTGCTCCTCTTGCCCGTGGCCGACGATCATGAACCGGAAGCTGGTGTGGCCCATGGCTTCAAGTTCCTGCTGGATTGTTGCCAGGAGAGTCACGTTTTTCTCGATCGACAGGCGGCCGACAAAGCCGAGCACCTGGTCGCGGTCGGCGGGGTCGCGGTGGCGCTTGGCGGGATGGAACAGTTCCGCGTCAACGCCGCGCGGCATCAGATGGCAGGGACGGCCGGTGGCGTGCTCAAGCAGGCGGCAAAGTTCGGGGTTGGGTGCGAAGAGTACTTTGGCGTTCGAGTAAAACCAGCCGGCGACAGCCATGGTGACATCTTCAATTTTTTGGCCAGTGGCGGCGGATTGGCGCTCAGGCAACATGCGGAGCAGCCACTCGGAGCGGCGCGCCAGGTACTCGTGAACATTGGTGTGCCAGCTTGCGGCCAACGGCAGCTTGAGATGGTGAGCCATGCCAGCGCCGACCATGCCCACCTCGCTGGGTCCTGTGATGTGAACGATGTCTGGACGGAAGCGCTCAAGCACCTCGGCAACCTGGGGAATGTGGCGCGGGAATGCGGGATCGAAGCGGAGATCTTTTTCTAGAGCGAAGGAGAGGAAGCCGCGGGGTAATTCGAGTGTCCACACGTTGCCGTCTTCAACGAGGGCCTGGGCGCGGTCGCCGGCGCGGACGCAGAGAAAGGGCAGGTTGCGGCGGCGGGCGAAGGCCTCAAAGTGGCGGCTGGTGTGGGCCACTCCGTTTACTTCATGAAAGGAGTCGGGAAAGTAGGCGACACGCGGGGGGTGCGAGCCGATTGCGGGCGCGAAACTTGCGTCGTAGGCGGAGGTGGCGTTCGGGCTGGTTGCTGCGGTACTTGTATCCATTGATTAACTTAGACGTAACTTAGCAGGTCAGCAAGACAGCCGGTCAGCTAATACCGTGACTTCGTAGGTTAGTGGTTTCCCAGGTCTCAAAATCGAGACCTGGGGCACCCGGCCGCCGCTCTCTGGTTAGCCCTCGTGCTCGCCCAGGGCGAGGCGAAGCTGTTCGGACTCGCTCCAGGCCATGCGGAGTCCGCCGGCAAAAGGACCGCGGCCCATGAGCTGGACGAAGGCGAGGATGGTGCGCATGAGGAAGGGTGCTTCGCCGTTCGGCCACAGGTCGCTGAGCGGACGAATGATGCCCTGAGCATCGGGGTGGAAGACACGCTCATCCCAATTGCGCGAACCCTGTGGAAACTCGGGATAGTTGCGAATAGCGTCGATGGCCGACTGCAAAATGCGGTGCTTCCATGGCTCGGCATACTGCGGCATGAAGAGCACGTTGCTGCGGCGCTCGTGGCGGACCTCGTGAACGAACTCGGTAAACGAGGAGGCGTTGGTGAGGTTGATATTGCCGTTGGGCTCAACGCCGTGGCGATCGCCGCCGGAGATGAGCACCATGTTCCACTTTTCAGCCAGGCGGCGGACGGCGCGGTTTTCATCCCAGTGGCGCAGGCCGTTTAGCTCAAGGGCGTGGAAGAAACTGCCGTTCTTCTGCAGGAACTCGTTGACGACGAACTGATGCTTTTCCAGGCCGATGAGGTAGAGGTCCCACAGCGGGTGATTGAAGATGACCAGGACGTTGGGCTCGTCGTTAAGGGCGCGCAGAATCTCAGTGAGGCGGACATCGGACGGGTTGGCCGTGTACTCGGTAAAGGTCGCCATCCACTGCGCGGCGCGGGCGCTGGGCAGATTATGAATGCCTAGGTGGAAGGACTGAGTGCCGCCGTAAGGGGCGCTCCACTCGACCGAAACGGGGATTTGGCGGGCACTGGGGACGGTGCGCAGCAGCATGGGCGCCTTGATGTTGTCGTGATCGCTGAGCGAGACCATGGAGTCAAGACCGAGCTTTTCAATCTGGCGGCTTTCCAGATCGAAGGCCAGCTTGGGAGTCATCGGGGGGGTCCAGAAGCTCTCGGCGTAATTGACGCGGATTCCGTGCATCTCTTCCGCGCGACGTTCGAGGCGGGACATGAGCGGACGCATGACAGGGTATTGGTTGCCAAAGTTCGCCAGGAAGTCCAGGGTCTCATGAGACTGGTTGGTATGGCTGTGCAACGATACGCCGGTTTTAAAGCCTTCAGACGCGTTTTTGTCGCGCCAGAGATAGGAAATAGTCGCGCTGGGCATTGACCCTCCTTCATCCGCACGAGTGGCCGGACGACTGTGAACAGTTTCCGTTCGTGGGCGTAAAAGGACCATGAATGCGAGGAGAATTCCCCTTCAATTGATGAAAGAACCAAAATGGTTACGCGAATTCCCGAAGAAGACGGGCAAATTCCGGTAACTTCCGCGACGAATGCCTACCGTATACCGGTACGAGAGTTTGCTCTTCATCCAGCGCCGGGGCGGCTATTTTCGGGTCTTGGCCATCTCCGGACTTAGAAAATCATCGAGGGTCCAGCCGTTCATCAGGTCCTCCTCGTGACCGGCCTGTGGAGCGGCGGCGTGATTTCCGGCGGTTGCCGCAGCCAGTTCGGCTGCCAGGTAGTTCTCGGTCAGACCCTTTCGCAGCATCTCAAAGGCGCTCTCCGGGGTGTCTGCGAACTGGAAGAGATCGATATCTTTGGGGGAAATTGCGCCTGTATCTACCAGCGTATCTAGATTGAAGACTTTTTTCCAGTACTCAGACCCGTAAATGACGACGGTAATCTTCTTGGCGAGTTTCTGGGTTTGGGTAAGGGTAAGGATCTCGAACATCTCGTCGAGGGTTCCGAAGCCTCCGGGAAAGACCACCAGCGCCTTGGAAAGATAGGCAAACCAGAGCTTGCGCATGAAGAAGTAGTGGAACTCAAAGTTGAGCGAAGGCGTGATGTAGGGGTTAGGCGCCTGCTCAAACGGCAGGCGGATGTTGAGGCCGATGGTCTTGCCGCCCACCTCCCATGCGCCGCGGTTGGCGGCTTCCATTATGCCGGGCCCTCCGCCGGAGGTGATGACGAAGCGATGTTTGCGACTGGGGATTTTGGCTGCCCACTGGGTGATCAACTGCGACAGGCGACGTGCGTCCTCATAGTAGCGGGCCATTTCAACGGCGGCCACGGCGCGCTTGCGCTGCAGATCGGTGGCATTGCCTGCGGCAATATCGGGCGGGCTGGCCGGCTGCTCGCTGTGGGGCGCGGCCTGAGTGGAACCGGTGTTCTCAAGCAGCTCAAGGGCGTGACCTGCCTCTTCGCGGCCGCGAAAACGGGCCGAACCGAAGAAGACCACCGTGTCTTGAATCTGCTCGCGGCGGAAGCGGGCGAGCGGCTCAAGGTACTCAGCGACGATGCGCAGCAGGCGGCCGTCGGCGCTATTGAGGAAAGCAGGATTCTCGTAAGCCAGGTCGGCGCGCTCAAGGGGCGGCGGCGCTCCGTTGCTGGGAATTTTTGCGGCGGCTTGCTGAGGTTGGGCGTTTTCTGGGACTGCCGGTTTCTTCTCGTCCATTACTCTAATCCCTCCGATGCCGGAGAACGTCTTGAAGCGCGATGAAGAGATTCAACAAGCCCAGTCCGGAGACGATGCCGCGCACCGCACCACTGCCGGCGACGGCCCCTAAGGCTGGAAACTGGAGGAAAAGCGGATTCTGATCCCAGAACATGGGCGACCACGGCGCGTAGCAGACAGCCAGCCCGATATACATGCGCAGCATGACGCGCAAAAGCATTTCCACGCGGATGAGCCAGCGGGGAATGCGCTGCGGCGCGGGATCCTCAGGCTGCGCTGGGCCGGACGCGGCAACCGAAGTGACGGCGACCGGCTGCACGGGCAGCGGCCCCGTAGTCACCACGAGCGTAGACGATGTCGATTCCGGCTGTTGAGACATTCTTTATTGAGCGCCGTTGCCGCAACTTGAAACACTGCGGGCACTTGAAAACAAACCGGGCCACCGAGGCCCGGCTTGGGGACGCCGTATTGCAACGGTAACACAGCGGGGGGCGGGAATGCCGGTGGTGGTTGCCGGGCCCGAAGCGCGAGGAGTAGGCTGTTGGTGAGCGAACGGGCCCAGGGTAACGGCGCTCGCTTTTCGACCGCCGTATTCAAGCTCAGCCTACGAACTCCTGTTGCAGGCCAAGGCCCGGGTGGAGACACAGAATGAAGCTCGTCATCGTAGGAATTGCCTTTCTTTCTTCGGGTTTGGTTCTGGCTGCCCAACAAGCGGGTTCGAGGCAAACCTCGGGGTTGGCAGCTCCGCAATCGGGTCACATCCCACCAATGCAGATTTCGCCCACTCCAATGCCGATGGGCTGCCCGGTGCAGTTGCGCGTTCAGCATGGCACTGCCACGGGGTCGATGGTCGAAGTTGGTACTGTTGGGGGTGGTATAGCCGGGGGTGGTACCGCCGGGATTGGGACCACCAGACCGTACGAGCCTGTCCAGAACCTCCATTTGACCTTGACCAATCCTAATTGGAAACAGATTGCCTCGGCCAAAGTGCGGTTTTACGGCACATCCGGCAAGGCCCGCATGGACAGCACGGCCAGAACTGGATCCTATGACTCGACCAGAACGATGGATGTGCAGTTCAAAGGGACAACGTGGCGACAGGTGTCGAGCGATGTTTCGGTGCCGGGCATGACGGCTGTGCTTGAGATGGATTTGACCGAGGTCACCTTCTCTGATGGCAAGGTGTGGAAGTTGAGCGGCTGCAGGTTCACCCCCGATCCGCTGATGCTGGTTTCAAGCCATTGAGAACGGCCCACGCGGGAGTTCGTGCTATCCCATGTCTGAAAATCCAGACATGGGGCACCCGGCAAGCTGGTGGAAGAACAACCGCAGATTCTTCACTCACCACCCCCGAACTGAAAAACGTTCGGGGGTGTGCAATCGTGTTTGAAAATGCGGAGAGGAATTGCTTTGAAAGGCGCGGCTTTACAGTCTGAGGAGATACTGATCCCGGCCACTGAATTCAGCAGTTTTGTAACAAGGGCACGGCTTCAGCCGGGCCGCTACCGATTGAAAAGAAGAATTGGGGCTTCAGCCCCTGCTAGATTTCCCTTCGCACCGAGGCAACTGCATTGCATTTTCCGCACGATGTTTAGCCGTGCCGAAGAAGGTCCCCAGGGGCTGAAGCCCTCTGAATTCGCGGTCTTTTTCGGCCCGGCTGAAGCCGTGCCCTTGTTACAAAACTGCCGAATGTGTTGGCCAGGATGAGTTTTTCCGCAGCCTGTGAAGCCGTGCCCTTGTTACAAAGCTCCAGAACGAACGTAGTGGCCAGCAGAAGTTCCTCCGCAGGCTGTGAAGCCGGACCTTTTATTACAAAGCCACCGATGAGACGCCGTTAGAAACGGTAGATGATGCCGCCCGCTGGCTCTACTTCCGAAGTGAAGGTACCGGTGGCCGGGTAGATGACGGAGACATTCGGAGCCTTGTAGAAGCTGTCGCGGACCTGCAAGCGAACTCCCATATGGCTGGTGACGTTCCAATCTACGCCGCCGCCGGCAATGTACGCGCCGCGCATGGCGGTGTTGTTTCCGAACGGGGTGGTGCCGGGAACAACAACCAATAGGCCCAGACCTGCCGAGACGAAAGGCTGAATGCTGCCAATCTTCTTGGAAACGACATAACTGAACGAAGGCAGGAGTCCCTTGGCCGAGATTGCCGTGGGCGGGTTGTTGCAAGCCAGCGCGCAGTTGCCGGCAGCAGGCGTAAAGGCCTGGTTGGCGTTGTTGTAAGAGAAGGCAAACTCCGCGCCGACCAGCGGGCTCACAATATAGCGGAGCTGCGCGATTGCGCCATAGCTGTTAGATTGTTTCTGCTCGGTACCCAGGCCAGAGGTGGAGTTGGCAAATGTCCAAAAGCCGCCTACGCCAAGATCGAACTGCCCGTCCATGATGCCGGGGCGGTCACTCTTTGCCGCGGCTGCCGCGCCGGCCTGGCCAAATGCCGATTGAGCGCCGGCGAGCGCGAGGATTGCAGTTAGAAGAAAGGTAGTTGGCATCCACTGAATACGCATCATTGTCTCCGTGTTCGACCATCTCGCTGATGGTGCAAATATGACCGGGGAACTATGCCCGGAAATGGCCGAGGCCTTGCTCATTGCCAGCCGCCGGCAAAACGTTTTGTATCCTTCTGGAGCCGAGCCCCAGCAAAGAAAGCGGTTCACTCATGGTACAGACGGCACATCAAGCGAACCCAGCCCTCGATAAGGCCGCCTGAAAGATTGCCGGATAAGCCACTCCGATTATATCGGCTTTAGACGGGCCCCTGGCGAAGGCTGTGAACTGGAGCTACAGCATTTAGACGGCGTCGATCGAAAACAGTGATGAGCGCGGATTCCACGCTATTCTGAAAGAGCACCCCGAGGGAATATGCCTTGATGCGTTGGCCCTCTCATTCCGTTGCGGCTGCCCTGCTGGCGGCTTCTGCTTTGATTGCGATTGATTCCGCAGCCCAGGAGGGCGCGAAGACAGTGAACTCTTCTCCACTGCCCTATATGGATGAGCAACCGGTGCGCGCGCGGCATGGGATGGTGGTTTCAGTCCACCATCTGGCTTCAGACGCGGGGCTGGAGATGCTGCGCGCGGGCGGCAACGCGGTGGATGCGGCCGTGGCCACGGGCTTTGCGCTGGCCGTGGTTCATCCCATTGCCGGCAACCTGGGCGGGGGAGGGTTCCTGCTGCTGCGCACGCACGACGGCAAGGCAACCTTCATCGACTTTCGCGAAAAAGCTCCTCTGGCCGCTACCGAGAAAATGTACCTGGATGCCAAGGGCGACGTGATTGAAGACGCCAGCGTGATTGGATACCGATCGATTGCGACACCCGGCTCGGTTGCGGGGCTGGCGTATGCGGAACGCAAGTATGGTCGGCTGGGACTAAGGCGTGTGATGGAACCGGCGATCAAACTGGCCAGCGAAGGATTTGTGCTGAGCGAGGAAGAAGCAAAGGAGCTGACCGATCCCGACCTTGCGCGCTTTGTGGAGTCGAAGCGGATTTTTCAGCAGGATGGCGACTTGTACAAGGCGGGCGAGGTCTTTCGTCAGCCGGAGCTGGCGCGCACGCTCAAGCGAATTGCCGCCGATCCTGAGGATTTTTATCACGGAGAGATGGCGCGGGAGCTGGTGGCGGCGCTCGGCAAAGGCGGAGCGCTGATGACGCTCGACGACCTGGCCCAGTACACGGTGGAAGAACGCAAGCCGATTGAAGGCAGCTTTCACAACTACACGATTCTGAGCGCGCCGCCGCCGTCTTCAGGGGGAATCGTGCTGGTGAGCACGCTGAACATTTTGGAGAGCTACAATCTGCGCGTGTTGGGCGACCGCTCGGCGGCTACGATGCACCTGGTAGCGGAAGCCTTTCGCCGCGCGTATATGGATAGGGCGGAATACCTGGGCGATCCCGACTACAACCAAATGCCGGCGGCAGAGCTGACGGCGAAAAAATATGCCGAGGCGTGGCGGGCGAGCATCCACGAGAACGCAGCGACGCCGAGCGCGGAGCTCAAACGGCCGCAGGGGTTTTTGCCACCTGCGCCAACGACGGCAGGCCACATGCGCGAACGGAATCATACGACCCACTACTCAGTGGTGGACAGCGAAGGCAATGCCGTTGCGGTAACAACCACGCTCAATGACGAGTTTGGCTCGCGCGTAACGGCGGGCCCGCTTGGATTCCTACTGAACGACGAGATGGACGACTTTGCGGCGAAGATGGGAAGCCCGAACCTGTACGGGCTGATCCAGGGACCGGCGGACGCCATTGCGCCGGGCAAGCGGCCGCTGAGTGCGATGACTCCCACGATTGTGCTGGAGAACGGAAAGCTGCGCTTTGTGCTGGGCTCGCCGGGAGGGTCTCGGATTATCAGCACTGTGGCCAACATTTTTCTGTCGGTGGCCGAGGGTGGGTTGAACATTCAGCAGGCGGTGGACGCGCCGCGCTTTCATCACCAGTATTTGCCCGACAAGCTTTACCTGGAGCCGGGATTTGCCGCGGAGACCATTGCCGAGTTGCGCGCAGAGGGCTACGACCTGGAGTTGCAGCCCGAGCATTGGTCGAACGGCGAGTGCATTGCCGTGGACCCGAAGACCGGCGAGCTTGAAGGTGGACAGGACCACCGCAGCCACTACGGCAAAGCGGCGGGGTATTAAAAGCAGCTTCTAGCTCCTAGCTGCTAGCTCCTAGCTGCTAGCTCCTAGCTTTCAGCCAGGGCCCGATGCCTATTCCCCAAACGTTGAGGATGTGCGGCCGGAAGACGTATCAGGCTCTGCAACGCGGCGTTGACATGGCGGCACGGCCAAAATGCGACAATAGAGGCTGGGGTAGGTTCGCCGCACAAGGCGGGCCGAAATGGGGAATCTGTTGACAATGCTGCGTGTTCTTTCGACACATCTGTTTCTGAATCAACGGCTTCATCCCGGACTGCTGGAGCTTGCCGAACGATCGGGCGCTCAGGCGGTGGAGATTTTTGCTGCGCGGCAGCACTTCGATTACACCA
>CAYZVG010000115.1:0-8752 GCA_964481595.1 uncultured Occallatibacter sp.
CATCTCGCGCAGCAGCTCATAGCCGCGCTTGGTTTCAGGAACCAGAACGGCCGGGCGCTGAATGGCGGCGACAGTGAGAGTGCTGGCTTCTTCGTCGGTAATCTGCAACAGGTCGTGCGCGAAGGCGATGCCGGTGATGTTGTCGAGCGAGCCGGCGTAGACCGGAACGCGCGAGAAGTTGTGCTCCCTCAGCAGTTCGAGAAAGCGTTCGAGCGTGATGTCGCCGGGAACGGCGAAGATGGCCGGGCGCGGGGTCATCACCTCGCGCACCAGCTTGTCGCCAAACTCCACCGCGGAGCGCACCAGCTCGCGATCGCTTTCCTCCAGAATGCCCTCTTCTTCGCCGGCTTCAAGCAGCGCTTCCACATCGACCGCAGATTCCTCTTCGTCGCTTGCCGGCACCTCAGCCAATGCGGCAACAGAGTGAAAGAAGCGAACGAAGACGCTGATCGGCGTCACCGTCCAAAGCAGCAGCCGGACCAGCCAGACCATGTGCGTGGCCCACAGTCCGCGCGTGCGGTTGAACAGATACGCGGGAATGAGCTGGGTGCAGAAGACCACAACCAGCACCACCGCGAGAAGCGCTTGCACGATTTCAGCGTAGGTCGGTGGTCCGAGATGCGGAGCGCGGTCAAAGAGAATCGCGCCGAACTCAAGCGCAATGATGCCCAGGGAGAGCTGCTGCAGCAGAGATGCGCAGGTGGCGGCGTGTTCGCGGGTAAGGCCAAGCTGCGGAGCGATTTTTTCTTCCCACGCGTCAAGATTCTCCTGCACTTCGTGAGCAAGAATCTTGCCGAACTCGCAATAGATGCGGCTGATATAGGAGGCCAGCGTGAGCACCGCGGCCAGCAGAACCAGAAGGATGATACTGAAAGGCGTCATGGGCGGCGCGCCTCTGCCGAAGACTTCGCGGCCGCTGGCTTTGAGTTCAAAGACTTCGAAATTGCCCGCTTCGGTTCTGCGCTGCGCTCGATCAAACCGCCCGGCAACCGCAGCGTTGCGCGCAGCTTGCGTTCGCGGCGTTCCATCTGGCCGGAGTCCGTTTCGTGATCGTAGCCGGCCAGGTGGAGCAGTCCGTGCAGAACAAGAACCTTCACTTCCGTCGAGAGCGCGTGCTGCTGCTCCGCGGCCTGCCGACGTGCGGTTGGAATGCTGATGGCGAGGTCGCCGGCGAGCTTTTCCGCGCCAGGCTGCGCCTGATCAACGGGGAAAGACAGCACGTCAGTGGGCTTGTTTTTGCCGCGAAAGCGCTTGTTCAGGTTGCGCAGAGCAGCGTCGGTCGTAAGCAGAACTGTGACCTGGCCGCGTAGCCGGACCGCACTCTGCGCTTGAGAAAGAAACCGCGCGAGAGTCCGGGTTGAAGGCAGGCGCATGTCAGCGGATTTTGGCACGGCCTCGCTCTTCACCGCTTTGGAAAGCGACGCCGGGTCGGGGTCTAGATCTGAGTCGAGGAGAATCATCGTGCGCGAAGCCGCCACCTGTGCGGCTTCAGCTCTACCTTGATGATAACGGAAGGAGAGCGGCAGACGGGTAAATTCGGCATGGAGCTGGCAGTTGCGCTTATGCGAGCTTCAAACCGGCGCGCCGCGCCCGTTCGAGCGCGTGCTGCGACAGTTGGTGATTCGGCTCTCCGGCGGCCAGCCCAATCCAAAGGTTCGCTACCGGCTTTGCGCCCAGCATTTTGGCCGACAAGCGCAGAGCCGAGGCAGCGCCGGTCAGCAGAGGAATCAGAAATCCGGGCGCGCCGGACGTGGCCACCAGCACAGCTTTCCGGGGCTGCTTTTTGGTGCGTGTCTTGGGCGCATTCTGTCCCCATGGCCAGTACGCATACCCAAGCAGCCGCTCAAGAAACCTGCGGTAAAGCGCAGTCACGTTGTAGTAGTTCACTGGAGAGGCAAGCACCACTGCGTCCGCGCTCTCCACGGCAACCAGAATCTGCTCAAGATCGTCGCCTTGGGCGCAGACGCCCCGTTCCTCGCCCGGAGCCTGGGTGCATTTTCTGCAGTTGGTGCAAAAGTTTAGCTCGCAATCGTTCAGGCGGATCATCTGCGTGGCTGCGCCGTTAGCCCGCGCGCCTTCAAGAACTGCTTCTACCGCGCTTTCAGTCACTCCGCCCTTGCGGTAGCTGCCGACAATGGCCACAACTTTCCTGATCATCTTCGCGCACCTCAAGCTTGTGTGCTGTCTCTAGCGTTCGCATCAAAAATAGAGGAAAAGCAACCGCAGATTCTTCGCTTACCACCCCCAAACTGAGGAGCATTTGGGGGCCCGTGCGCTCAGATGACAGCGGCAGTTAGGTTAAGAACTTTAGAGACAGGACACTTGTGTGCAGCTTACAACCAGAGAATGGGTCAGGCGCTGTGATGGGCAACGCACCCGTCGCAGAATTCCACAGATAGTGGCGCCACGCTCTGGTCTCTCCTGAAAAGCCGTTCCTGTTATCCTGATGGTCGTGATCGATTGCAAGCGAAACATGGGATTGGCGCTGATTCTGGCTCTTGCTCTGGCCGGCTGCCATAAGGAAGAGCAAGTTGTGGTCGGCGTGGAGCAGACCGCGAAGCAGGCCGAGCAAAAGGCCCAGGCCACAGCCAGCGAACGCGATAACGAACGCGCCCAGCTTGACGCTATCCCTTTGCCCACCAAGAGCATGTACGTCGATGTCCACGATCCGTCGGAGTGGGCAAATCCATTTGTAATGGTTGGAGCCGACAGCGTGACGCTCCGTGTTTTGCAAGCCGACGCCAATACCAGCACCATCGGCCAGGGCACCATGCTGCGTCCCACAGCCGCCCGGCGTCAGGAACTGCAGTTGCGTCCCGCCGACCTGGTCAAGGCCATCGTCGCCATTCCGCCTTCTGCCTGGCGCTACGGGCGCGTGATCGCGATTGCCGAAGCACCGGCGGCGCAGAAGGATAAGCCCAAGGTTCGCCGCAACGTGGAGGCAGCCATCCAGCAGCTCAACGATCTTGGGGTTGTCGTGGACGAGTGGCCTAGTCGCTGATAGCCGTTCTCGCCGGCTGCATCCGATCTTGACTCAATCACAGAATCGAAAACGCGGTACCATCTCCCGGTGGGCGATTCTTCATTTTCGATTCTGTCCAATCAGCCGCGGCTCGATCATGAGAGCTTTTCTGCGCAGCGCGAGCTTGAATCCATCCTGAAGAAGAACCTGCGCGGCGAGGTGCGCTTCGATGCCGCATCGCGCGCCCTCTATGCGGCCGACGCTTCCAATTACCGCCAGCTCCCCATTGCGGTTGTGTGCCCGCGCGATGCGGAAGATGTAGAGGCGGCGCTGGCCGCCTGCTGGTCCACCGGTGCGGCGGTGCTTCCGCGCGGCGCGGGCACCAGCCTGGCCGGCCAATGCGTGAACGTCGCCGTGGTCTTCGACTACTCGCGGCACATGAACGCGCTGACCTGGATCGATCCGCAGGCAAAACTGGCGTACGTTGAGCCCGGACTGGTGCTCGACCGGCTGCGCGACGCCGCCGAGGCGTACCACCTGACCTACGCGCCAGACCCGGCCACCCACTCGCGGTGCACGCTGGGCGGCATGATCGGCAACAACAGTTGCGGCGTTCACGGATTGCTGGGCGGCAAGGTGGTGGACAACGTTCACACGCTGGACATCGTTCTCTACGACGGCACACGCATGACCGTGGGCCCAACCAGCGACGCCAAGGTGGCAGCCAAGATCAAGGCTGGCGGGCGCGAGGGCGAGATCTACGCGGGACTGGATCGGATCCGCAACAGATACGCCGCGCTGATTCGCGAGAAGTTTCCGCGCATTCCGCGCCGCGTCTCCGGTTACAACCTTGACGAGCTTCTGCCGGAGAACAGCTTCAACGTGGCCCGCGCGCTGGTGGGATCGGAAGGCACCTGCGCCAACATCGTCTCTGCCACGCTCAACCTGACCGCGAGTCCGCCGTTCCGCATTCTCACCGTTCTCGGGTTTAGCGATCCGTTCCTGGCCGCCGATGCTGTTCCGCAGGCACTGGAACATGGGCCAATTGGATTGGAAGGATTCGATCACCTGCTGGTGGACTTTATGCGCCGCAAAGGCCTGGCTCTGCGCGATCTTTCGCGGCTGCCCGCCGGCACAAGCTTCCTGCTGGTTGAGCTGGGCGCGTGGACGCCGGAAGAGGTCCGCGCGAAGGCGGAGAATCTTGCGCGCGCCTGCCGGTCGTGGCCTGTTGCGCCGGTGGCGCACATCTGCACGCCTGAGGAGGCCGCCAGCATCTGGCATGTGCGCGACTCTGCGCTGGGAGCCATGGTGTTTGTCCCCGGCGAGCCCGACCGCTTCGAGGGCTGGGAAGATGCGGCCGTGCCACCGGATCAACTGGGCAAATATCTGCGCGCCATTACCGCGCTCATGGCCGAGTACGGCTTCCGCAGCCCGCTCTACGGACACTACGGCCAGGGCTGCGTGCACACGCGCATCAACTTCGACTTCCACAGCGAGCAGGGCGTGCGCACGTTCCGTGAATTCATTGAGCGCGCAGCCGATGTTGTGCTCGGCTTTGGCGGCTCGCTCTCCGGAGAGCACGGCGATGGACAATCGCGCGCGGCACTGTTGCCAAAGATGTTTGGCAACGAACTGATGCAGGCATTCAGGGATTTCAAGATTCTCTTCGATCCCGATAACCGCATGAATCCGGGCAAGCTGATTGACGCGGTGCGCGTCTACGATCCTGCGGAGAACCTGCGTCATGGAGCCGGCGAGCACACGCATCCGCCAGACGTACGCGCGCTGGAAACACATTTTGCATTCACCGCCGACCAGGGCTCGTTTGCACGCGCAACGGAGCGCTGCGTGGGCGTGGGCGCTTGCCGCAACACGACCGGCGGAACGATGTGCCCCAGCTACCGCGCCACCGGCGAAGAACAGCACTCCACCCGCGGCCGCGCGCACCTGCTGTGGGAGCTGATGCAAGGCTCGCTCCGCGCAGAGGGATTCAAGAGCGAAGCCGTGCATGAAGCTCTCGACCTGTGCCTGAGCTGCAAGGCGTGCAAATCCGAGTGCCCGGTGCAGGTGGACGTTGCGGCCTGGAAGGCCGAGTTCCTGGCCCAGCACTACAAGGGCCGGCTGCACCCGCTGCATCACTACATCTTTGGTTTCGCTGACAAGCTGGCGCGCTGGGGCTCGCTCGCGCCATCGCTCACCAACGCCATACTTACGGGGCCGTTGACGAGCCCACTGGTGAAACTGATTGCCGGAGTGGCGCAGGAGCGGACGCTACCCAAGCTGGCTGTGCAGAGCTATCGAAGATCGAGAACTGCCGAGAACGCGCGTGAGCCGCGCCCTGCTGTTTCCGCAAACGTAATCCAAAAGTCCGCCCCACCGCAGGTGGTGGTGCTGTGGGCCGATACGTGGAACAACTACTACCATCCGCAAGCGCTGGCCGCTGCCGAAGCGCTGCTGACTGAAGCTGGCTTCAAAGTCGAGGTGCCCGAGGGCCACATTTGCTGCGGACGCCCGCTGTACGACTTCGGCCTGCTTAGGGCGGCGCGTTCTTATCTGGCCGACGTGCTTGAACGCATGGGGCCGCAGATCGAGTTGGGACTTCCTTTCATCTTTCTCGAGCCGAGCTGTGCAAGCGTCTTCAAAGATGAGTTGCTGGAGCTGTTTCCGACTGATGAGCGCGCCAAAAGATTGAGTAGCCGAGTGTATCTGCTGGCGGACTGGCTGGCACAGAAGGCTCCTGCGCCTGCCGAGAACGATTGGCTGGCTGGCCGGCTCACGGGCAAGAAGGTGCTTATCCACGGCCACTGCCACCACAAAGCTGTGTTTGGCGGACCGGAAAGCGAGATTGCGCTCCTTCGCCGCACCGGAGCTCGGGTTGAGGCGATCGAGGCAGGCTGCTGCGGCATGGCTGGGCCCTTCGGCTTTGAAGCGGACAAGATCGCTGTCTCAAAAGCGATTGCCCGCCTGGAGTTGCTACCGGCTGTCGAGGCCGCCGGTCCCGCAGACGTGATTGTGGCCGACGGCTTTAGCTGCCGCGAGCAGATAGCCCAGCTTTCACCCCGCAAAGCCATGCACATAGCCGAAGCGCTGGCGCAGCATCGAAGCAAGCCATGAGAGCAGTCTGGGAACAATGAACGGCAATAGTGACGCGGCGAATGTGCAAAAGAGACCGGCAATGTGCGCTCGAAACTGGTGTACTGTATTCATGATGCGCAGCTTATCTAATTTGTAGACGGGGAAACAGCCGTTTGCATCTGAATAGGTGTAGACTGCGTCCAATGCGGAGAGATGCGCCAATAGTGCGCGCGCCGTGGAGTGGGCGTTTGAAGCCGGCAGCTTGCAGCCGAAATTGAACTTCGACGTTGAGAAGCTGAAACGGCATTCAAGGCGTCACCAGGACTTCGCCGAGAGGCGGAAGGAGAGTTTCAGTCATGGCAGAAGAGATGAAATCAGAGGGCAAATCCTTCGGGATAGCGTGGTTTTTGGCCGGAATCGGCGTGGGCGCGCTTGTCGGCGTCCTTTATGCTCCAAAGAGCGGCAAAGAGACACGGGAAACGATTGCCAATGGCGCCCGCGAGGGTACCGAATATCTGCGCACGCGCACCAAGCAGGCTGCCGACGATGCAGCTGTACTTGTGGATAAGGGCAAGGCGCATGTAAACGAATACGTTGAGCGTAGCAAAGACGTTGTGGATCGCGGCCGCGCACAATGGGAAGAGTTTGTGGAGCGGGGCAAGAATCTCGTGTCGGAACAAACCAGCCGGGTTTCAGCGGCGGTAGACGCCGGGCGCCAGGCATACCAGGAAACCACGACTGCTGCGCCGGAAACCAAAGAATACTAAGCAACCGGTGTCTTTCTCCTTCTTGGGGGCGGGAAAGGTTTGGATCTTCCTGGCCGTTCCCGCCCAGGGCTCCACGCGCGGTTCCACGCGCAGGTGGATGAAGAGTGGTTGCGTGCGCCTCGGGTCCCTGTGAAGATTTCAATTGCGATGCTTAGGGTATCCAATCAAGCGGGGCTTGTGCTCCGGAATGGCGGTGCTAGTCCATGTCCTTTCCACATTTAGACGCCCAAACACTTCAGCTTGCGATTGTGGCCGCTGTAGCCATCGCCATGCTGGTGCAGGCCATCGTGCTGGTGGTGGGCTTGTTGATCGTTCGCAAATCCATTGCCGTCATGCGCGACGAGATCGAGGATCTCAGCACTTCGGTCAGGATCGTCATTCACAAGATCGAGCCGTTGGTCGACAGCGCTTACGACCTGCTGGACCGTACCGGTCCGAAGATTGAGGCCGCGGCCAATGACCTTGCGGCGATGTCGCAGAATCTTCGCGCCCAGTCAATGGACGTGCAGGCAGCCGCAGCGGAGTTGATCGAGCGCTTCCGCCGTCAGGGTGCGCGCATGGACTCGATGCTGACAAACATCTTCAGCGCCATCGATCGCGCCAGCACGTTTGTGAATGACACCGTCTCAAAGCCCATGCGCCAACTGGCCGGCCTGCTGGCATCAGCAAAGGCAGTGGTTGAAACGCTGCGCGAGGGCACACCGGCCCATCCGCTACACGGCCACTCCGCGCAGGACGACAGAGACCTGTATCAATAATCCCTTGCTAACACCATGATCGCGCGGGGCGTGGTTCGCTACACGATCCAGCCCCCGCCCACCACTTCGTCTCCGTCATAGAACACGGCAGACTGGCCGGGCGTAACCGCGCGCTGCGGCTCATCGAACGTGGCCACCACCTCGCCGTCACCGGCTGGTGCGAGCATCGCCCAGGCCGGCTCGTGACGGTGGCGAATCTTTATCTTCACGCGCATGGGCGCGGTCAGCTTCGGAATGCTGATCCAGTTCAAACGGCGCGCACGCAGCGTGCTTGTCGCCAGCTCATCGTCGCCGCCCACAGTCACGCGATGGTTCGCCGGATCGATCTGCAAAACATACAGCGGCGAAGGCGAGCTGAGACGCAATCCCTTGCGCTGGCCAACGGTAAAGCTCGCTATGCCATCGTGGCGGCCCAGCACCTGGCCGCTTGCAGCCACCATCTCCCCTGCGGTCTCGGGCATCTCCTCACCCTGCTCCTCAAGATACGCGGTGAGAAACTGCTTGTAGTCGCCGCCGGGAATAAAGCAGATCTCCTGCGAGTCGGGCTTTTCGGCCAGCCTGAGGCCGTGCTTGCGCGCAACCTCTCGCACCTCTGGCTTGGTCATGCGGCCCAGTGGAAACAGCGTGTGCGCCAACTGCTCCTGCGTAAGGCCGAAGAGAAAGTAGGTCTGGTCTTTGGCAAGGTCGGCGGGGCGCTTCAGTATCCAGCGATCACGTGCGGCGTCGTACTCATTTACCGCGTAGTGGCCGGTAGCGATGCAGCTTGCGCCGATGGAGCGCGCCGTCTGTAGCAACTGGTCGAACTTGAGATGGTTGTTGCAGAGCGAGCACGGAATAGGCGTGCGTCCGGCAAGATACTCGCTCACGAAGGGCCGCACCACGTCGCGCTCAAAGCGCTCTTCCTGGTTAACCACGTAATACGGAATCCCAAGTTGCTCGGCCACCTTGCGCGCGTCGTACACATCGTCGAGCGAGCAGCAGCGGCCGGCCTTGGGCGCATCGGGAATGCCGTTCTTGCCGGCGAGCCGCGTCTGGTCCCAGAGCTGCAGCGTGAGACCGACCACCGATGCGCCCTCATGGGCGAGCATCGCCGCCGCTGTCGAGGAGTCGACCCCTCCGGACATGGCTACGGCAATGGTTGCTGGTTCAGTCATTCAAATTACCTTGTGGTTGCACTTTTCAGCCGAGCG
>CAYZVG010000116.1:0-8739 GCA_964481595.1 uncultured Occallatibacter sp.
TTGCCTTGGCTTCGGCCTCGCCCTTCTGGAAGATGATGGACGCCTCGGGTTCGCCCTGCGTGCGAATGGCGGCCGCGCGGCCTTCTGCTTCCGTGGTCAAACGCGACTTCTCGGCATTGGCCAGGTTTTCAATGCGCTGCCGCTCGATCTCAGCGCCCTTCAGCACGGTGGCGATCAGCTCTTTTTCGTGGCGCAGAATTTCGGCTTCCTGCACCTTGATCTGGCCTTCCTTCTCCACCTGCTGTACTTTCACCTGCTCGGTCATCACCTGCTGCTGCATCACGTTGGTCTGCAGTTCGTAGGCCTTGTCGGCCTGCGCCTGCTGACGGCGGCTCTGCTCGGCAAACTGTGCTTTCTTGATGTCCAGATCGCGCTGCGCTTCGGCCTGGCGCGCCTGCGAGGCGGTCTCGGCAATCACGCGGTCCTGGTCGGCCTGCGCCTTTGCCACTGCGGATTCGCGCAGCGCATTAGCGCGTTGAATCGCGGTGTCGCGCTCTGCTTCCGCCGTGGCCACATCGGCGTCGCGGCGAATGCGGGCAACGTCGGGCCGGCCCATGTTGGTGATGTACTCGTTTTTGTCGCGGACCTCTTTGATAGTGAACGAAATCACCTCAAGCCCCATCTTGCTCATGTCGTCGGCGCAGGTGGCGCGCATGCGGTCGCCCACCATCTCCGGCTCTTTCACAATCTGCTCCACCGTCAACTGGCCGATGATGCCGCGCAGATGGCCCTCCATCACCAGCCGGATCAGGCCCTCGCGCTGCGGCGGCGTCTTGGTGAGGAACTGCTCGGCCGCGGTCAGAATCGACTGCTGATCGCTGCGCACCTTGATTTGCGCAACCGCTTCAACCGTTACGGCGACGCCCTGCTTGGTGTAGAGATCCTGCTGAGGCGCTACGTCGAAGCTCATCAGCTCCAGGCTCAGCTCGCGGCAGTTCTCCACCATGGGAAAGATCACCGTGCCATGGCCCTTGATCACTCTCGGTCCGCGAAAACCGAAAACAACCAACGCTTCGTTTGGTCCTGCCTTGCGATACATGCGGGCGAGAATGCCCATCATCAGGATTAACGCCAGTACGCCCAATCCAACAAAAAGTACAATGTCATTTACCATTACGTCCCGGCCCTTTCGTCCAGGGGGTTTGAGAATGGTTGATGGTTTTACTGCTGCGAAGACGCCTCACGGCCTCTCTTCGAAAATCTCCTGGCCAGTTGTCCCAGCAGCATGATGACTGCGAGGATCGCCAGGTCCACGACCAGCACTTCGTTGTTCGTCATACGCTCTTTTCTCCCGGCCGGAATTCACTCTCCGGCTGTTGAAGCTCGTCTCTAACCTCTTCCCATCTCCGCACGTAGGCGATGCCCTTCTCGTACCGAACCACAAAAACCTCTTCCTGTTTTTCGATGGGCGCGCCGTCCTCAGCCCGCACGGGAACAGACTGCCATGCGCCCAGTTGCTGATACACCATCTCTCCGGTTCCATTGGTGCGGATGGGCGAGGTGATGCGGCCGACTGCACCAACCACCTCGGTCTCGTCGGCGGCCAGCTCGTGCTCGTGAGGCAAAAGCACGCGGGTAAGAAATAGAAACACAATCGCTCCGCCAATGAGCCCGACGATGCCCGAAAGCAGCAGTACCACAAGAGCCATGAGCGCACTATGGCGGGTCAGCAAATACCCGGCCGCGCCAAACCAGCACAGAAACACGGTGAGCGAGAACATGTTCCACCACGGAACAGTGCTGCCCGCATGTGCGGTTTTCAATCCAGCGCCGTGCGGAATGTGCACATGCGTTGCGTGGGGCAGATGCAGGTGACCGCCGAAGTGCCCCATGCCGCCGAGCAGCGAAACCGCGCTCAGCATGAGCCCCGCAATAAAGCACGCCAAATAAAACATCTCCCAGTTCATGTCTGCGCCCTTATCTCCTTACCGGGCAGGAACAACTTCCAAGCCTGGTTTTGCGAACCTGCAATTCTGCATTGGCCCTGTGAATCCAGCGTGAACCCTATTTTTTGCGAGTGGCCCGTGATGTTTTTGACTGCCGGCTTTCAGCGGTGACGCCCGGCTCCGCGCGCGACAGCTTGCTTTGCGGCGCAGGCCGCTTGGCCTGCGGCTCAATGCGGGGCCGCAGCACTTCAGCCAGGCGCGGCATCAGCCCTGGCGTGTCAAGAATTGCATCGAGCAGCAGAAAACACTCGCGCGTGCGATCATGCTCGGCGAGCGAAATCAGCGCCCGCTGCAGCTCCGGATCGCGGCGAAACCGCTCTGCCCCGGAGATGAGCCACAGGTCGAGCTTGTTTTCAACGTGGCGCAACTCGCTCTGCAGTTCCGGCGAGTAGCCCTCCGGATCATCCACCAAAAAGCCGGGATGTACCTTGAAAAAATTGGCCAGAGTTTGCCGTGTCGTGTTGGTCACGTGCGGGCGCGCGCCCGATTCGATCTGCGAAAGATAACTCTGGCTCAGCTTTGAGCCGGTCTCCTTGGCCAGGCCGCGCATCAGCTCCTGCTGACTCATGGCACGGCCCAATCCGCGCAGGCTGCCTTCAACCTCGCGCAGGTACCGGATTTTCTCGCCCAGCTTCATGACCGTATTCCGCGGATGCCTTGCCTCGGCACCGTATTGCAGATTGCAATCACAATATCGCAATCTGCAATACAGCGCAAGAAAAATCGGCAGACAGCGTACTTTTTGCTGCATTTCTACGGAAAAGTCCCCAAAACGGTGAGCCAGATCACTTTTTGGCCGCTGAACGGCCTGCGTCCCGATAGGGTATCAGGGCTTTTTCAGGCCTGGGCGGCGCGGTGCTTCCGGTTCGGGCTTCTTGCCCATGCCTTCCTTGTCGAGCGCAAGCGCCAGGTGGCGCAACTCTTCGGTCCAGAACTCGGCCTTGGCGGATTTGATGCGAACCGCCGTGTTGATCATGTGCGTCTTTGCCGCGGTTGCTGCGGCTACCGGGTCCTGCCGCTCGATGGCGCTGGCAACGGCCATGTGCTCTACTCGCGTCTGTTCTGAGTACTCCAGCCGCATGTCCTCATTGGCCCTGGTAACGCGGATGGCGACATAGAGAAACTGGTTAAGAAAGCGAAGAAGCTCGAGAAACAGCGGATTTCCGGTGGCGTGGGCAATGGAGAGATGGAAGGCAAGGTCCTCGGTCGCTGCGTCGCGTCCGGCCTTACTGGCCTTGCCAATGTCGGCAAGCGCGCGCCGGATTGCGGCCATTTGTTCGCGCTTGCGCCGCGTGGCGGCCAGGAAAGCGATCTCTGCGTCGAGCCCGCGGCGCAGTTCGATAATATGCAGCAGCGAACCGAGCAGATCCGCCGATTTCAGATCGATGCGGAAGGGAACGTCGAGGCGGTCGGCACGCACTACTGCGCCGCGGCCCTGCCGCGTATCGATCAGCCCCTCGGCCTTCAGCCTCGATACAGCTTCGCGAATCACGGTGCGGCTTACGCCGAAGCTCTCGGCCATGGCCTGCTCTGATGGCAGTTGCGCGCCGGCAAAACCATTGCCGCGGATCTTGCTGGTCAAAGCTTCAGTCACTTGATCGGCAAGTGTCCTGCTGCCTGCAATCGGTTGGGTCGAGAACGCGGCTCCCGCGGCGGCTGCGCGTTTCCTTTTGGCCGCACCGTTTTCGTTCATCAGTGCAACTCCTTCAATTCGTTAACCGACTTATCCAAAATACTCCTGCCAATAGCCGCTGACAATCGCCACGCAAAGAGAATGTCTGGATACTCATGAGCCGTCAACGCCGCATTGAGAGTCGGCAACGCGGCGTCCTGGCCAATTGGGCCACAGGCGGCAACCGCCTGGGACGCGGCCGGAATCGGATTTGTAGCGAGTGCTACAAAGGAGCGTTCATCATGGAGTGCTTCTCATTACGGCTACATTGCGGCCACAAAGCCTGGAAGCAAATCCGGTGTAGCCGCCTCCAGCAACCCGGCCATCCGCAGTTCCATCTCAGCGAATGCCGACTCAACCCGGAGGGTATTCATGCAGATGCTTTCGCCTGCCGCCGTGAAGGCGTAGGTGGCGATCGTCCGCAGAACATAGACTCGGATCATCATCGAGTCGCTGCGCAGCAAAGCAAGAACTTCGCGGTTAATCACGTCGCTGCTGCGCGCCGCGTAGTCGGCCATCTCCAGCATGACGCCGGCGTTTCTGTACATCGCCCAGAGTCCGCGAGCTCCTCGTATGCGCTGCCACTTCTCCGCCAGCGAGGCGCGTTCCCGCTCTTCTCGGAGGCAAATATGAATCAGTTCGCGCGCGTTCCACGCTGGCTGCAGCCGGGCCAAGAGCGACTCCCACGATTGGGCATTGCGTTTGCTCAGGGAAGCCTTATACCGGCAGAGAAAGGATGCGACAGCCAAAAGCACCACTATTTGGAGCAGTATGAGCATCATGCGTTTACCTCTGGCCGCCGCTAGGGCAGCCACATTGTTCTCGTGCACTTTCAGGAATCGATTTCTCCCGCTGCATCAGCCCAGGCGTGCAGCTTCCACACTGCGGCCTGTAAGCAGTAAGAGCCTTCTAGTGGACTCCTGCGGCATTCAAGTATGGTGCGTAACGACGGTCCCAGGTCATTTCGTGATCGAAGAGCCAATCCTTCAGATCGTTCATGACCTCAAGCGACAACGAAGGGACCATGCCATTGTGGAGGCGCTCGCGCAAGTCGTCCACTCGCGCAACCATGGCGTCGTGCTCCTGTTTGTGCCTCGCGGCCTCGGGATAGCCAGTTCTGGCAAAGAGTGCTTCCTCATGCGCAAAGTGATAGTGCGTGTAATCGGTTAAACGATCGAAGATATTGATGGCGACATCTTTACTGTGCCCATTCTGAATTGCATCGTAAAGTTCGTTCATCATCTCCACTAGCCGTTTGTGATCCTCATCGAGGATGTCCACTGAGACGCTAAGTTTATCGTTCCAAACCATGAACGGCATAAGACATCCTCCTTAGAGACCGCGGGCGAGGCGTGCAGATCGCACGCTTTACCGTCCATTTCAAGGTTCCATAGAGATTGATCGGCAGGTCGCAAGGGAAGAACAGGATCATCCCAATTATGGACAGAGGGCGGTCGCGGGCCTCTCCCTGCATCCAGGCTCCTGTAGCAGTTCGTAGTGCGACGTCGCCCGACAGACGAGCCCCGATTATCGATGCAGGAGCGAATCGCACCTGTCGCAGCAGAAAGCAGTTCTCGGCGGATTGCCGGCCAATAGCTTTGCAAATTGCATCCTCTTGACTTTGCCTTTAGACTGTTTTAGTCTATGCCTGTCTGGAGAAAGCCTTATGGAACATAGTAAGAACAGTTCGCGCGATCTGTTTCCCGGCGCACTGGAGATGATGATTCTTGAATCTCTGCGCCGCCAGCCGGCGCACGGCTATGCTCTGGTTCAGCATATCCAGCAACGCTCCAACAACCTGCTTCAAGTTGAAGAGGGTTCACTCTACCCAGCGCTGCAGCGGCTGCTCAAGGCAAAGCTCGTCCGCGCCGAGTGGACGGTGTCGTCCTCGACCAACCGGCGTGTGCGAGTTTACGAAATCTCTAGGGCTGGTATAAGCCATCTTGAGCGAGAGATCTCGCGTTTCGACCGCATGCTTGAAGGCATTCAAATGGTGCTCGGGCCCGCGAGGGGCACCGAGAATTCCTAGGAGGTTCCGTACTATGAGCTGGTTTGAACGAATCTTCCGTCGCCGAAATCTTGGGGATGAATTAGCCGAAGAACTGCAGGGACACATCGAAGAAAAGACCGAGCAGTTGATGCGCGACGAGAATCTCTCGCGCACCGAGGCGCGCCTGGCAGCCCTTCGAGCCTTCGGAAATACGGCCCTTGTTGAGACGCGGAGCCGCGAGGTGTGGCAATGGTCCTGGATTGAATCTTTGCTTGCCGATCTGAAGCTGGCGCTGCGGCGATTGATCAAATCGCCGGGCTTCGCCGCAACGGTGCTCCTCACGCTCTCCATCGGCATCGGCGCCAATACCGCGGTCTTCAGCGTTGTCGACAGCGTCCTTGTAAAGCCGCTGCCGTATCCCGATAGCGACCGGCTTGTGTCCCTAACACTCAACGCACCGGGCGCGGCGGGACTGGCAAGTTTTCAAAAAGGATTGCCGCTCTCGGGCTCGATGTATTTCACCTTCAGCGAGAACAGCCGCACGTTTCAATCGCTGGGCGTGTGGATTGCCCAGAAGGCCAACGTCACCGGACTGGCGCGGCCTGAAGAAGTGAAGACGATTCTCGTCACGGATGGGGTGCTGGAGGCATTGGGCGTTCCGCAAATCGCAGGCCGCGAGCTGACGGCTGCGGATCAGGCGCCGAACGGCCCAAAGAGCGTGATGCTCAGCTATGGATACTGGCAGCGCCGCTTCGGTGGCGACCGTTCCGTCATGGGCCGCACCATCACTATCGATTCTCAGACGCGCACAATTGTCGGAGTCATGCCGCAGGGCTTTCGCGTTGTCGACCACGACTTCGACGTCCTGGTTCCCTTTGCGTTCGATCGCAACAAACAAACGCTGGCTGGATTTGGGCTCGAGGGAATTGGCCGGCTCAAACCGGGAGTGACCATCCCCGAGGCCAACGCCGATATTGCGCGCCTGATCCCCGTATGGATGGACTCATTTTCAAATGGCCCTGGAAGCGATTCGCACTGGTACGCCAAATGGAGGATCACGCCGAACTTTCATTCGCTCAAGCGGGAGGTGACTGGCAGTGTGGGCAGCGTTCTGTGGATTGTGATGGGCACAATTGGACTCGTGCTCCTGATCGCCTGCGTCAATGTTGCCAATCTGCTTCTGGTTCGCGCTGAGGCTCGCCAACTCGAGCTTTCAATCCGCGCGGCGCTCGGCGCAGGGCGAGGTCGAATCGCGCGCGAACTTCTTTTTGAGAGCGTGCTGCTTGGCCTCATCGGCGGCGCGTTGGGAATCGTGGTTGCCGACGCGGGTTTGCGCCTTCTGGTTTCGATCGGTCCTGCGAATCTGCCACGCCTGAATGAAGTTTCTCTCGACTCCCGTTCGCTCCTCTTTACGCTGCTCATCTCTGTTGTGTCGGGGCTATTCTTCGGTTCCATTCCCGCGTGGAAGTACTCTCGGGATCAGGCCACGATGAGTCTCGGCGCTACGCGCAGCGTGAGCTCCAGCCGCGAGCGCAACCGGTCCCGTAACATTCTGGTGATCGCTCAGGTGGCTATGGCTCTCGTGCTTCTTGTCTGTGCGGTGCTGATGATCCGCACCTTTCAGCAACTCAGCAAGGTCGATCCTGGATTTGCAGACGCCGCCAGCCTGCAGACACTGCACATCGCGATTCCTGAATCCTCCATCGCCGATCAGCTCATGGTCACCCGTGTCGAAAACAATGTTGCGGATAAGCTCGCCTCCCTCCCCGGCGTGACCGCCGTCGGTTTTGCAGGAGTCGCGCCCATGGAACATGGCGGACACGGCTGGAGTCTTATCTATGCTGAAGGCAAGACCTACGCAGGCGATGCGCCGATCCGGTTCTACAACTATGTCTCTCCGGGCTACTTTCAGGCTCTCGGCACTCGCCTCATTGCAGGACGCGATTTCACCTGGAACGAAATCTACGATCGCCGGCAGGAGGTGGTCGTCTCAGAAAACCTTGCCCGCGAAGAATGGGGCAGTGCCGGCGCAGCCATCGGCAAGCGCATAAGCCAGGGCTATGGTGAGCCTCTCTACCAGGTAATCGGTGTGGCGCGGGATGTGCGTCAAAACGGCGTGGATCAGAACGCGCCGGCGATTGTCTACTGGCCCATCTTAACCACCGGTCCCTTTCTCTTTCCTCCGCGCTCGGTCACTTTCGCGGTGCGCAGCAGCCGTGCGGGAACTCAGGCTTTCCTCAATCAACTGCAGCAGGCCGTTTGGAGCGTGAACGCCGACCTGCCCGTGGCCGCACCGCGCACCATGCAGGAGATCTACTCCAAGTCGCTGGCGCGGACCTCGTTCACCTTAGTCATGCTGGGAATCGCTGCAGCAATGGCGCTTGCGCTTGGAATCATCGGCATCTACGGGGTCATCTCCTACGCCGTATCGCAGCGGACCCGCGAAATCGGCATTCGCTTCGCACTCGGCGCACAAAAAGGAGAACTGCGATGGATGTTTGTGCGCTCAGCTTTGGCTCTTACCGGGATCGGCGTGCTCATCGGTCTTGGCGCAGCCGCCGCGGTTGCACAATTGATGAGAACACTCTTGTTCGGCGTGAGCCCATTGGATCCGTTGAGCTTCGCTGTTGTGCCGCTCATCCTGCTACTGGCAGCGGCGTTTGCAAGCTATCTGCCGGCCTCTCGCGCCACCTCGATCAATCCCGTGGATGCGCTGAAAGCACAGTGATGATGATCGCCCGCTATTCGCGAAACTCATCCGCGAATAGCAGGCGAGAAAGCAAGTGGTGCGACTGGCCCAAGCCGCTCGTCGAGCTCACAAACTTGCCCGTCCTCTGGTCGAGCCACTCCGGGCTGTACATGACCGACCAAGATCGTGAGCGCCCCCGGAGAGCTTCGAGTGACTTTTGCAAAGGGACGCTTTACCCAAAATTTGCCTAAGTCCTCTCCAAACGCAGAAACAGCCTCCGGTTTGTCCACGGAAGCCGCTTAGAATCTTGTGTTTATTGGTTGCGGGGGCTGGATTTGAACCAGCGACCTTTGGGTTATGAGAAGGCTAACTAGCTGATTATAAAAGAACTATAGCGGCGTAGATGATCCCTAGCCTCTATTAGGAATCAGTAAGATACAGA
>CAYZVG010000117.1:0-8681 GCA_964481595.1 uncultured Occallatibacter sp.
GGAGAAGACGCGATCGATATCCAGAATCATGATGAACTGGGTATCGCGCTTGCCCATGCCCTTGATGAAGTCGGTGCGGATCTGCGTGCCAATTCGAGGCGCCGGTTCGATCTGCTCCGGTTCAAGATCGATGACTTCTTCGACCGAATCGGCCAGCGCGCCAATGACCAGCGATTCGCCGTCGAGCAAGACCTCGACGACGACGATGCAGGTGTTGCGCGTGCTCTCGGTTTTCGTCATGTCGAAGCACAGCCGCAGATCGACAACCGGCACCACGCTGCCGCGCAGATTGATGACGCCGCTCATGAAGTCCGGCGTTCTGGGGATGGCAGTGATGGTGGTCAGGTCGAGGACTTCGCGCACCTTTGCTACGTCGGTCGCGAAGATCTCGTTCCCAAGCTTGAAGGTAAGATACTGCCGCGCCTCAGTGATTGCGTTCACGCTCATGGTTTTGACTCCCTTCTTTATCGTGGGGACAAGGCGCGGACTCAGCGGAGTTCCGCGCCTTGCCGGCCAGCAGCCTAGTAGCGCTCGAACTCCCCGTCGAGCTCATCGTGTTTGTCTTTGAGCCGGAGATTGACTCCGCCGGACGCCTTCGCGCCTTTGGAGCCGCCGGCCTTAGCCGCTATGGGCGCGTTCTCAATGTGCCTCACGGCCTTGGCAGCGGAGGGCTTGCGCACAGGAGCGCCGTCCCCCTCACCGGTGTTGAAGAACGAGAGCGCACTGACCAGCTGATCGGACTGTCCGGTGAGCTCTTCGGTGGTCGAGGCCATCTCTTCGGCCGCCGAGGCGTTCTGCTGGATGACCTGCTCGAGCTGCTGCAGCGCCTTGTTGATCTGCTCGGAGCCTGCGTCCTGCTCCTTGCTGGCCGCGGTGATCTCCTGCACCAGTTCGGCGGTGCGCTGAATGTCGGGCACCAGTTTGTCGAGCATCTCTCCCGATTTCTCGCTGACCTTGAGCGTGTTGGCGGAGAGCTGATTGATCTCTCCGGCGGCCTTCTGGCTGCGCTCGGCCAGCTTGCGCACCTCGGCAGCCACCACGGCGAACCCTTTGCCGTGCTCACCGGCCCGCGCCGCTTCAATGGCCGCGTTGAGCGCCAGCAGATTGGTCTGGCGGGCAATCTCCTCGATGATCGAGATCTTGTCGGCGATCTCCTTCATCGCGGCAACTGCTTCAAGCACGCTCTTGCCGCTCTCCTGTGCGTCCTTGGCGCTCTTGTTGGCGATCTTGTCGGTCTGCTGAGCGTTGTCGGCGTTCTGCTTGATGTTTGAGACCATCTCCTCCATCGAAGAGGAGGCCTCTTCTGCCGCTGCCGCCTGCGCGCTGGCGCCTTTGGAGACCTGCACCGAGGCTGTCGAGATGGACTGGCTTGCGCCGGCCACTTCGCTGGCGATCGAGCGGATATCGGAGACGGTGCGGGTAAGGCCGGCTACCATTGCGCCGAGGGCCTGCATCAGCTTGTCCTGCGGCGAGCGCTCGCGCAGCGTTACCGTCAGGTCGCCGTTGGCTACCTGCTCGGCGGCCGTGGTGATGTCGTTCATGGCCACGATGAGCGTGTTCAGGTTGTTCTTGATGGTGTTGAAGTCGCCGTTGTAGCTGTCGGTGATCTGCGCCGGGATGTCGCCCTTGGAGATGAGCTCGACATACTTGGCCGAGACGTTCAGCGGACCGATGACGGCGTCGAGCGTGTCGTTGACGCCCTGCACGATCCTGCGGTAGTCGCCCTGGTGCTTGGCAGCGTCTGCGCGCGTGGCGAGCTTGCCCTCGACCGCGGCCTTCGAGAGCAGTCCGGCATCTGCGACCAGTGCGTTGACAGCGTCAATGCACTTGTTCAGGTTGTTCTTAATGGTATTGAAGTCGCCGTTGTAGCTGTCGGTGATCTTGGCAGGAATGTCGCCATTGGATATCTTGTCTACGTAGTTGGCGGCGACATTGAGCGGTCCGATGACCGCATCGAGCGTGTCGTTGACGCCCTGCACGATCTTGCGGTAGTCGCCCTGGTGCTTGGCAGCATCGGCGCGCGTGGCCAGTTTACCTTCGACTGCGGCTTTCGAGAGCAGTCCGGCGTCGGCGACCAGCGCGTTGACCACGTCGATGCAGGTGTTCAGGTTGTTCTTGATGGTGTTGAAGTCGCCATAATAGGTGTCGGTGATCTTGGGCGGAATGTCGCCCTTGCTGATGCGATCCACATAGTTTGCGGCCACATTCAGAGGAGTAATCACAGCGTCCATAACGCTGTTCACACCAACCACAATCTCGGCATAGGCTCCTTGCACGCGTTCCGGATGCCCACGCTCGGTGAGCTTACCTTCCTTTATCGCGGTAGAGATCCGGATCATCATCTGTGACAGAAGTTGTATGACCGCGGCAACATTGTTGACCGCGATCTTCATCTTCTCGTGGTCGCCCTTGTAGGTCTGGGTAATCAGCTCGTCGATCTTGCCCGAAGAGATCTGCGCAAGAATCCGGTTGCCCTCGCCGATCGGAATCAGGATCGCGTCCAGCATGGTGTTAACGCCGCGAACGATCTCGGCGTATGCGCCCTGGAACTGCTCCGGCTTGCCGCGATCGGAAAGCTGCCCTTCTTTCGATGCCTCGATCAGACGCCCCAGTTCCTTTTGCAGGCCCTGGGTGACAATGGCCACATTGTTGACGGCGACCTTCATCTTCTCGTGATCGCCCTTGTAGTTCTGGGTGATCAGCTCATCGATTTTGCCCGAGGAGATCTGTGCAAGAACCCGATTGCCTTCGCCGATGGGAAGCAGAATCGCATCCAGCATTTCATTGACGCACTGTACGATCTCGCGATGCGGGCCGTTGAACAGTGTTGCCTTGCCGCGCTCGCCGAGACGCCCCTCTTTGGAGGCGTCCACCAGACGCATCAATTCATCGAGCACCAGCGCGAGATCGTCGTCCTGCGCCGGCTGTTTCTTGCTCTTCACGCGGTCATGGACAGTATGTCCGTTTCCGCCATTTCCGTTGCCGTCGCCATGGAGACGCCGGCCCTCACTTACGATCGCTGTTCCCATAACTTCCTTCTCCTCTTCCCGGTGTTGTCTCCGCTCGATCCCAAAAACTCCGGCCAGCCCCGAGGAGCAAGCCGTTCTGCATGTTGGAGGAGCATGAGAGGTTCTTCCTTCGCCTATACATTTGCGCTGGAGCCCGGTCCGGCGCTGCCGCTGCCCCCGAGGGCTTTGAAATTGAAACTGTTTCCCGGCCGGTTGCCGGGCGCGACAGAAGCGCGGCCTCGCCCGTTGCGCTGCTCGGCGCGCACCGCATCCTGCGCCAGCCGTTCTGGATCGAGGATGAGCGCGACTGCTCCGTTGCCCAGGATGGTTGCTCCCGAGACTGCCTGCACACTCCGGTAAAAGCGGCCAAGGCTCTTGATGACCGTCTGGCAGTTGCCCAGCACCTGGTCCACCACAAAGCCGAAGCGGCCGCCCGAGGTCTCGGCCACCATGATCTGTTCGACTGCCGGTGGCGCGGTGCGAATGTCGAAATGCCGGCGCAGCCGAATGTAGGGGACCAGCTCTCCGCGCACGCGGGCCAACTGCTTGCCGTTGGCGCGCTCCACATCGCCGCGCGTCAGCTCGACGCACTCCAATACATGAGCCAGCGGCAGTACAAAGTAGGCATCGTCGACGCTGGTAAGCAGGCCGTCGATAATGGCCATGGTCAGCGGCAGCCGCAGCGTCACCTCTGTTCCCTGGCAGGGCTGGCTAGCCACCTCGATGGAACCGCGCAGGCTCTCGACGCGCTGGCGCACCACGTCCATGCCGACGCCGCGCCCGGAGACGTCGGTGACCTCCTTCGCCGTCGAGAAGCCGGGCCGGAACAGCAGCGCAAAGGTCTCGGCTTGTGTGAGCGAGGCGTCGGCGGGGATGAGGCCCTTCTCGATGGCGCGGTTGCGCACGGCATCGGCGTCGATGCCGCCGCCATCGTCGGAGACTCCGATCAGCACGCTGGCTCCGGCATGACGGGCCGACAGGTGAATTCCAGCGGTGGGCCGCTTGCCGCGCTCGATGCGCTTTTGCGCAGTCTCGATGCCGTGGTCCATGCTGTTGCGGATCAGGTGCATGAGCGGATCGCCCAACTGGTCGATGACCGTCTTGTCGAGCTCGGTGTCTGCGCCCTCCATGGTGAGTTCCACCTGCTTGCCCAGGTCGCGCGCCAGGTCGTGCACCAGGCGGCGGAACTTCTCAAAGGTGGCGCGGATCGGCAACATGCGGATGTTCATTGAGTTCTCGCGCAGCGAAGCAGTCAGCCGCTCGATCTCTTCAGAGACGGCGGCCACATTCGGATCGGTGGAGTTCGAAGCCACCTCGCTGAGACGGGCCTGCACCGTCACCAGCTCGCCCACCAGATCGACCAGCTCGTCGAGCTTGGCGGCGGGAATACGCAGGCTGGCCGTGGTCGAGGCGTTGTCTGTAAAGCGGCGGCCCTCTGTGGCGCGGCGCTCGCCGCTCTCCGGTGGGGGCGCGCCGGCGTCGCGGGCGTCGGATCGGCGCTGCGCATCGGGCTCGGACGAGATAGTTCCGTTCAGGACAGGTTCGGCCGTGGCAGGCTCGACGATCAACTCGCAACTGTCTTCGACAAAGATGAACACATCGCGGATGGCGTCCGGGCCGGACGCGGTCGCCAGCACCATGTCCCAGGCGACGTAGCAGCGCTCGGGATCTAGATCGCCCAGGGGCGGGACCGCCGCCATGCTGGCCCGCGCCGATAGCCCGCCAAGCTGGCGCAGCTCGCGCAGCAGCAGCAGCGGATTGGCGCCAGAGACCATCATCTCCGCGCCGGGCGCGAAGTGCAGATGCCAGGTGCGCAACGGGCCCGCGCCGGTAGGTTCCGCGGCTGGCTCGACGGGCGCAGAGGACGGTGCGGCGACGCTCGTTTGTGTCCCGCAGAGTTTTTGCACCTTGGCCAAAACCGCCTCGCAGGCAGCAGGATCGGCCGTGCTCGAACTAAGATCTTCCTCGATCATGGCGCGAATCTGGTCCAGCGCCGCCAGCGTCAGGTCGATCAGCTCGGAACTCATCTGGAGCTTGCCGCCGCGCACCTGATCGAAGGCGTTCTCAAGATTGTGCGTGAATGCGGCCAGCTTCTCGAAGCCGAACATGGCCCCCGAGCCTTTAATGGTATGCAGTCCACGAAATACCCGGCTGACCAGTTCGGGATCGGAGCTGTCTTTGCTCATCTCCAGCAGAGCTGTCTCGAGGTCGGCGACAATCTCCCGTGCTTCCTCGCGAAAGCTCTGTTTGAACTGTTCCGCGTTGCTTTGATTCGATCGACTCACGGCTCTGTTCGTCATGGCTCTGTTTGACACCGACCTTCAAAAAAGAAACGGAAAACCTTCAAACCCTGCGTCCTTGAGCGCCGCGCCGACCGAGTCAGGCAAACGGCCGTCGAGGGTGAACTCCACCTGCCGCGCCCTGGCCTCGCGTTCTACCGCCCACAGCAACTGAAGAGCGGTCACATCGAGATCGGCATCGCTGCCGATCGATAGGCGCACTGGCCTGCCGCGGTCAAGGCACTCTAGCAGTGCACGCTTCAATTCAGCCGCCGCGGAGATATCGACAGTGCCGGCGAGCGAGATCGCACTCGATTCCTCGCGTTGTTTCACAACGATTCCCATACACTGCTCCCGAACGCACTTTGCCTTAGCCGGCTGTTGGTCGCGATTGGCAGCTCCATCCGCTGCGGCCCTGGAAAGCCCCTCTTGGGTAGGAAGGATGCATCCGCTCAGTGCAATTCAGCGGTACGATACATCGATCCGCAGATTAGATTTCCTTAAACTCAGCCCAAACCTTCGTTGCCGATGCTTGCAGCTGTTAAAACAGTTCGATGGCTGGCCGGCTTTCTCCGTGACTCGCCGTTTGCCCGGAGGCCGCCAGATGCGTTACCGTCTGGCTGGCCATGCGGTATTGCGAAAGATGCGTGTCGAGCAGCGTCTTGAATGTTTGCTCCAGGCGTCCATCCCACTCCGGATTGCAGCCCTTGTCCGCGAGGATTTGCAGATGCCCGCGCATCTGGGCGAGCGCACCCTGCACGTGCTCCAGCCGCTGCCGCATCACGTCTTGAAACTGAATGTGCCCGAGTGCTTCCGATAGCCGTTGAATGCTCTCCGCGTAGTTGGCGTCCACGTCGAGAATTACTTCGATGAGCACTTCGCAGTTGTGCGCGAACTCGTGCTGCATCTGGTCGACGCCGGCGATCAGGTTTTGCATTCCGGCGTTCGACTTGTACTGGTCGAGGGAGGCTTTGGCGGCGGCGGTTTCTTCGTCGACTCGTCCGCAGGCTGCGCTAATTCCGGCGGAGATGTCGGCGGCGGCCTTGGTGGCCAGGACGGAAAGTTTTCTTACCTCGAGGGCCACCACGCCAAAGCCGCGCCCCGCGCTGCCGGCACGCGAGGCTTCAATCTCGGCATTGAGCGCCAGCAGGCTGGTTTGCTGGGCAATGGAGGTAATGACCTTGATGAGCGGAGTCAGTTCGCCAATATCGCGGGCCAGACTGTCGATACGCGCAAAGTTCGTGTCCATCTGCGTCATCTGGCATTCAAGCTGAAAGGTGAGCGCCGCCATGACTTCCTGGTTGGCCTCGACCCGCTTTTTAATGTTCTCTGACAGTGCCTGGCTGCTTTTAACCGAGCGGCCGATGTGCTGCCGTTTTTCAACGGCCTGCTCGTTCAACAAGCCGATCTGCTCGATGACCTGCATGACTTCGCGCTCCGACTCGGCCATGCAATCGCCGATCTGGCCATGCAGAACGTCGATGTAGACGCCGGACTCGCGCATGTCGGCCTTGACTATCTTGCTTGCGGCCACCATCTGCGAGAGCTTGCTGTAGCTGAGCTGTCCGGAAGAAGACAGGTCCGCGATTGCCCGCCTGGCCAGTCTCCAATGCCAGAGCTTGAACAACAGGCCTGGCACGACGGCCAGGGCAATCAGCAGCTCAATGAACTCCGCACGGTAGGGCGTCAGGGCAGGCCCCATGCGGTTTGCGATCCACAGGTAGAACACTGCCAGAAGCAGGCAGCGGGATGCCGCCTCGAAGATCAGCTGCCAGCGAATACGTCTGAACTGGGCCTGGCGATCGTGTTGCGTCTCGATGCTCTTCTTTTTCGACCGAGCAGAATCGGGCGCGCGGTTCGCTTGATCTAACACAATCGAGGCGGATGTCATGAACTCACGCTCCGGGAAGGACTTTGCGGATAACGGCGATCAGGTCGTTTCCGGATACGGGCTTGACCAGCCAACCGGTGGCTCCGGCGCGTTTGCCCTCTTCGCGTTTGGATGTTTCGCTCTCGGTGGTCAGCGTGAGGATGGGGACGAATCGCAGGCCGGGCAGGGCGCGTCCGTTTTTGATCAGTTCCATTCCGCCCATCACCGGCATGTTGATATCGGTGAGGATGAGGTTGGGCTTGAGACCGGACTTCAATCTCTCAAGAGCCTGCTGTCCGTTGCCGGCAGTTTCCACCTGAAATCCGCTCATGGCTAATGTGGTCTTGAGGCTCATTACCATGGTTGGTGAATCGTCGACGACAAGGACAGTCATTGCCATAAGTGACCCTCGTAGTTCAGACACAGCGCGATCGGCAGGCGAGCATGCGGTTTTGCACATTCGCTCGACCGTAGAAGATCCATCTGACTCAAAGCTGTCAGTCTGGCGAGTGGATACGCCTAGCTCATCGGCGGGTTTGAATCGAGGCTTAGCGCTTTTTCGCGTTCAGGCATCAAATCGCGAGATTTCGGAACCGACGCGAAAAGACTTCCTCCGCGAAGCCGCTTCGCGTGGGTAGGCGTGCTCCTTGCGGGAACGATTGCGATATCGGCAGAACTGTACTTCGACCATATAAGGAACTACGACTACGTGTGGGATGTGGGTCTGGTAACAGGCTTGAAGATGGGCTCAATCGACGATGTTGGAGACGGGAGTCTGGATTCTGTTGCTGGTCTGGTTGGCAGTACTCTTTGATCTCACTGCACCGCCAAGTAGTGATGCGCTTCTGGAAGCGGACGCGTCTCCCCGCAAAAGAGAAGGGGCATGACGCAGGAGCGATCCGTGCAGTGGCACGAAAGTTGGGAGTTCATCGGCAGGAGGTGCGTCGGCCTTTGGCGAGCGTGACATTGAAGCCGCGCTCGAAGAATTCGGATGCTGGGAGCGCCGTTTCGGCGGGGTTCGAACCACTCCTCTGCATTCAGGATCGGAATCGATCGCCAGTGTTCCGCTCTGGTTCTCCATGCAATCAATCCAAGTGCTTGAAAGAGAACGAGTCTGATTGAATCGATTGTCAATTCAGTGAGCGCGATGCATCTGCGACCTTCCCATCCAATCGCACCGTCGGTTGTGCTGATGGTTATCACCATTGCTGCAGTGGAGATCAATTATGGTGGCCGCGTGGCGTGGCATGAGTGACAGGTAATAAGCGCCAGGTAATAACGGACTCGCGCTTATCTCGCCGATACCTGTGTTGTGTTCAATAGCCCGGCTACCGCCCGGAACATCAGTCGACGAACGACAAAGCAGAACTAGTTCCCGCCCCACAGATGTGCGGGCTGAATCGCGGGTTGGGAGGGGTGGCGGCCCGACCCACAAGATCCGGAAATAACATGTTTAAAACTAATAATTTAGATATGGTAGGCACGACTGGATTCGAACCAGCGACCTCTTCCGTGTCAAGGAAG
>CAYZVG010000118.1:0-8661 GCA_964481595.1 uncultured Occallatibacter sp.
GAAAACCGAGCGTACTTTGTTTCTATCTCCTTTTTTTTAATAGCATTTACCACCAAAGCGCAAACCACCGATCACTTCTCCGTCTGCGGCTCTATCCATGATGCAACGGGCTCGCTGATTCCGGGCGCGACTGTGACGTTGAGGAACTCAGGCTCCGCCGCCGTGGTCGCTGCCGCGCAATCTGACCCAGACGGTGCCTTCGTAGTTGCGACGCCTGCCCCTGGAACCTACGTGCTGAGGGTTGACGAGAACGGCTTTGCTTCCTACGAAGCGCCTGTGGTTGGGACCGTCTCTCGACGCTTTTCGGTGAAGGATAGCCGCTCCTTGGAGTTCCGCGCCGAGGCCTTCAACGTCCTGAACCACGCGCAGTTCTTCGGCGCAGCAGCAGTTGAAGGAAACATTTCAAGCGGAAGTTTTGGACAGGCAGTGAGCGCCATGCCGCCGCGACTGGCGCAATTGGCTGCGCGCTTCCAGTTCTGATGAGTTACAGCTTCACGCAGAGATATTCAATCGCCTAGTTAGGTAGTTTGGGTTCGTGCTATCCCACCCATTGCGCGATAAGGCTGCGCGATGGATGGGGCACGGCTTGGATATTGCTATCCCAGGTCTCAAAATCGAGACCTGGGGCACCCCGTTTCATTAATTGATTGAGATGTGGATGGTCCCAGCTTTAGCACAGTTCACTCTCAGCTTACGCGTAGATGCCGCGCTGCTTGATGGTGAAGGCCACACGGTCGATTGCCAGCATGTATGCGGCGATACGATTGTTGACGTTGTGTGCTTCGGCGTAGCGGATCACGTCGTCGAAGCTATCGCGCAGGATTCTCTCCAGCTGCTCGATCACGACATCCTCTTTCCAAAAGTAACCCTGGCGATCCTGCACCCATTCGAAGTAACTGGCAGTAACTCCGCCGGCGTTGGCTAGAATGTCTGGTACGACAAAGATGCGCTTTTCCGCGAGGATCTCGTCGGCGACTGCGGTGGTGGGACCATTCGCGCCTTCAACGACGATGCGAGCTTTGATTTGAGCGGCGTTGCGGCTGGTAATCACATTCTCAGTGGCGGCGGGAATGAGTATCTCGCACTCGCGCAACATTAACTCGTCGCTGGGCATATCTTCCGCGCCGCGGAAACCAAGCGTGGTTCCATTGCGATACTTATGCTCGACTAACTGGTGAATATCGATACCGGCTGAGTTATACAAACCGCCTTCGCGCTCGGCAATGCCGATGATCTTGTAGCCTTTCTCCATCATGAGCCGCGCGGCATTTGAACCTACGTTGCCAAATCCCTGAATAATGACTCGACAGCCCTCGACCGGCATATTGAGATAGCGCAGACTCTCATCGCAAACCACAAGTACGCCGCGGCCGGTGGCCTCAATGCGTCCGCGCGAGCCGCCCATGTTGATCGGCTTGCCGGTAACTACGCTGGTGACGGTCTGGCGCATGTGCATGGAGTAGGTGTCCATAATCCACGCCATGGTTTGCTCGTTGGTATTTACGTCGGGCGCGGGAACGTCTTTCTCCGGCCCGATGAATTCGATGATCTCCGAAGTGTAGCGCCGGGTCATGCGCTCCAGTTCGCTCTGGCTCATCTTCTTCGGATCGCAGATAACGCCGCCCTTTGCGCCGCCAAAGGGAATGTTGACCACCGCGCACTTCCAGGTCATCCAGCCAGCCAGGGCGCGCACCTCATCGAGGGTCACGTCGGGCGCATAGCGGATGCCGCCTTTGCACGGGCCGCGGGCAATGTTGTGTTGTACGCGGAAGCCGGTAAACATTTCAATGTGGCCGTCATCCATGGCAACCGGGAAATGAACGATAATCTCGCGGGCCGGGGAACGGAGCAGCTTCCACAAGCCTTCGTCGAGGTTGAGTTTGCGTGCGGCAAAATCGAAACGCGCGCTTTGCGCTTCCCAGGGATTGATCTCCTGATCCAGCGCCAATTGAGGATTTCCTGTCGACATAACTTTCTCCAAATACCAGTTTCCGGCCGCACGGCAATGCCCGATTCCGGCCTAGCTCCAAACCTGTTGAGTCTAGGCTACGCCGCTTTTTACGTCAAGCCCAGTGCAATCGGACTGAACGGCATGGTACCGCCGTTCAACCGGGCAAATTACACTGGTTTCCGTGAGCGATTTTAAGAATCCCATACAACCGAACCGCAAAGAATTCCTGGCGCTTGCCAAAGAGCATACGCTGGTGCCCGTTTGCCGTACCCTGACCGCCGACCTGGAAACGCCGGTGTCTGCATTTCTGCGTGCAGCCTGGCGCGAGCAGGAGTGCTTTCTTCTTGAATCGGTGGAGAACGGCGAGCAGGTGGGCCGCTACACCTTCATCGGGCTTTCTCCGTACAAACGCATTGTGGCGCGGGGGCGGGAGATCACCATCACCGAAGGCCGCAAGGTGGTCGACATTGAAGACGACATTTTTGCCGTGCTGCGGCGCGCGCTGGCCGGCCAAAAACCTGCGCGGTTGCCGGGACTGCCCCCCTTCACCGCGGGGGCGGTGGGCTACTTCTCGTACGATGCGGTGCGGCAGATCGAACGCCTGCCCAACCTGGCCAAGGACGAACTGGGTATTCCCGACGCATGCCTGATGTTCTTCGATGAAGTTCTTGCCTTCGATCACGTGCGCAAGGAGATCTGGCTGGTGGTGACGGTGGATGTGGGGCGCGGCAAGCCCGGCGAAGCCTACGATCACGCCGTGGAGCGGCTGAACAAATTGGAGAAGCGACTTGCGCAACCGTTGCCCAAACTGGCGGACGGCAAACGCAAGGGCGCCAAACTTAAGGTGAAACACCGCACCGCCAAGCGCGATTACATGGCGGCCGTTGAGCGCACCAAGGAGTACATTGCCGCGGGCGATATCTTCCAGGCGGTTCTTTCGCAGCGGTTCGACGTTGAGCCGGAGATCGACACGTTTCAGGTGTATCGCGCGCTGCGCCAGGTGAACCCCAGCCCCTACATGTTTTTTTTGCGCTTTGCGCAGGATGGGCCGCTGAGCGGGCAATCCGAAAACCACAAGGATAAAAGCACGCAGAAGAAGTCCAAGGGCCGCCGTGCGCCAATGATCGAGTTGGCCGGCTCGTCTCCTGAACTGCTGGTGCGCGTGAACCAGGGCAAGGTGGAGTACAGGCCCATTGCCGGAACCAAGCCGCGCGGAGCTACCGAGATTGAGGACCAGGCGCTGGCCGATGAGATGATCCACGACGAAAAGGAACGCGCCGAGCACGTGATGCTGGTGGATCTGGGCCGCAACGACGTGGGCCGGGTAAGCGAGTTTGGCAGCGTGAAGGTGGACCGGCTGATGTTCATCGAGCGCTACTCGCATGTGATGCACATCGTGAGCTCGATTGAAGGCACGCTGCGGCAAGACTTGACGGCGGTAGATGCGCTGCGGGCCTGCTTCCCTGCAGGCACGCTGAGCGGGGCGCCGAAGGTGCGCGCGATGGAGATTATCGAAGAGTTGGAACCGGCACGGCGCGGCTCTTACGGCGGCGCGGTGCTCTATGCGGACTTCTCAGGCAATCTTGACTCTTGCATCGCTATCCGCTCCATGCTCGCAGTCGACGGCAAAGGCTACGTGCAGGCAGGAGCGGGCATTGTGGCCGATTCCGTGCCAGAGAAGGAGCACCAGGAGTCGATCAACAAAGCGCAGGCCGTGATCCGCGCGATTGAGCGAGCGCGGCAACTGTAGACGGGGTTGCGTTCTCCGCACTTATGCCGGATTTGGGAAAGTGCTGCCCCTGATTCCATTTCGGAATCGGGGGCTTTGCTTTTGCGGCAAGAGGTACTCATGCTCATTTGGAACCACGTCAACACTGGTAACTCTGAGCGTGAACTCTATCTCGGGAAACGATGCTCGGAGAAATTTGCTCGAAAGGACTTCGATTGATGTCAATTTCCAGTATACAAAGTACGAGTTCGCTGATCTCCGAGCTTTCAGCCTTAAGTTCGTCGTCGAACAGTTCCTCCAGCAGCAGCAACTCGTTCGACGCCGCGTTTACAAACCTGATGTCCGCAATCAAATCGGGTGACACCGCCGATGCAAAAAAGTATCTGACGCAAGTGGAAAAGCTCGAGCCCTCAAACGTTGCCTCAAACAGCCCACTTGGAGAGTTTCTCTCCAGCGTCTCCACGGCTCTTGGCGACAATAACATTGCAGGAGCGCAGAGCGCATTGACCACGCTGGAAACGTACGCGACGCCCAGCACCAGTTCGTCGACAACAACCAGTTCAAGCAGTTCAACCAGCGACAGCAGCGGCTCGGCCATCAGTCAGTTGGGCAGCGATGTGCTGAGCCTGTTCAGCGCCATCAGCTCGGGCAATGTGGGCTCGGCGCAATCGGCTTACGACTCGCTGACCAGTTTGCTGGATTCTACCAGCAGCTCTTCAACAAGCAGCTCAACCAGCTCCAGCTCTTCGTCCGGATCGAATTCATTCTCTTCCCTGCTATCGCAGATCGGGTCAGCTCTTGGCTCGGGCGATATCAACGCAGCACAGACAGCGCTAGACAGCTTTCTCACCAATCTTTCTTCCGGCTCACTGGTAAACACAACAGCCTGAGGCCGCATTGCCAACAAAACGCATTCGCGAAAGGCGGGCGTCTTAAAAAACACCTGCCTCCGCGCGAGAGCACCGGAGATTTTTGCGGCGATGAGGCTATTCCGCGCCAAAGATGGAGCGGAAGAAATGCCCGACGCGCGTCCAGATTCCTGACTTTTTTTGCGGGGCGGTCGGTGCAACGGTGGGTGTTGCGGGCTGTGTTGTTCCAGATGTCTGCTGCGCGGAGTGATCGGCGGCCTGATAAACCAGTGGCGGCACATCCGTCACCTGCTTTTGGGCAACGGGGTTGACCGCTTCGTTCGCGACCTTTGGAGCAGGCGCCAGGCCTTCGCTCTGCGCAAGTGGGAACTCATTGCCCTCTGGCGCGGGCGGCGGACAGCCGCAAGATTCTTTCTCGTTGTCCACAACCTCATGCAGGCTGCCGTGCTGGAACATGACGCGCTGGCCGGACTGCACGCGATAGGCTCCGCCATCAAAGACACTGGAAACCAGCACGTAAGGCGAACCGGAAGCGGTGTTCTCGACGCAGGTATCGCCCTTCTGGCCCAGCCGCACCATCACGTCGCCGGGACCGGGACCGCCGATGTAGATGCGGAAGTCGGGGGTTTGCACTATGTCGGCATTTCTGACAATGGCGAAGCTGGCATCGATGGCGCCGGACTGCAGCGCGATCAACAGGCCGGGAACGTCGGAGGCAGGGACGCTGGTATCGGCGGATACTTTGATGTCACTGTGTGCACACATGTCAAGCGAGCCGCGATAAGGCAGCGTGACGCGCACTGCCTGCGTGCCGGCGGCAATTTCGCCGCTACTCACGATGTACGCACGCCCGTTTGACGCTCGAATGGGACCAGTGACCGACGCTGCCGCCGATGGGTCCTTTGAATCGAGAGGAACGATGGCGATGGGAGGGGAACCTGTCTGCGATTGCGGCTGCGGCGCTGCATCGGTTTGTGCGGAGAGCGCTGCGCCAAGAACAGATATCGAGGAAAACGCGAACAGACGGGCCCAGTGTGCAAGCGGGGATTCGATCATGGAACCTCGCAGCAAAGTTCTCATGCTTGTAGGGCTGGGCATCGCGTTACATTCCCATGAAGTTGCGGATCATCTCGTGGCCACCCTCGGTGAGCACGCTTTCGGGATGGAACTGAACGCCCTCGACCGGCAATGTGCGATGACGCAGGCCCATGATGATCGAATCGCCGGAGCCATCCGTCTCAGGAGTGCGGGCCGTTACCTCAAGTTCGGCGGGCAGAGATTTCTCTTCAACGATGAGCGAGTGATAGCGCGTGCATGTGAGCGGAGTGGAGAGCCCGGCGAAGATGCCTTTGCCGTCGTGCTCGACCTGGCTGGTCTTGCCGTGCATCAGGTTGTGCGCGCGAATGACTTTGCCGCCAAAGGCCTCGCCGATGGCCTGGTGGCCGAGGCAAACGCCGAGGATAGGTGTGCGGCGCGGCGCGGCGGCCATGTGCCGGATGAGCGGAACCAGGATGCCGGCCTCGCTCGGAGTACATGGCCCCGGCGAAAGCAGAATGCGGTCGGGATGAAGTGCCTCGACCTCTTCCACCGTCAGCTCATCGTTGCGGCGCACCACCACTTCAGCGCCCAGCTCGCCCAGGTACTGGACCAGGTTGTAAGTAAACGAGTCGTAATTATCGAGAACGAAGACCATCGCAGGACTCAGTTTAACGCAGCCGGCCAAGCGGCAACGCGCAGGTATGGACGAATCACGGCACAGACAGATAGCTCCGTCTTACAATGAAGCGGGTGCGGAGAACGCGAAATGAACTCGATCTTATCGTCTGGCATCGCGATAACCTGGCTGGTGCTGGCTATCGTCTGGGTTACCGGCGCACTCAAGGGAAAGCGCACGCTGAAGAGTCAGACCACGGCATCACGGTCGATTCAGGTGGCGCTGATGATCGCGGGCTATATTCTGCTTGCCAACCAGCGACTTGAATACGGATTTCTTGCAGTGCGTTTTGTTCCCGATGCCGAATGGATAAGAATTGCGGGGCTGCTTGTCGCCATTGCAGGCGCGGCGTTTGCAATATGGGCGCGGATAATGCTCGGCAGGAACTGGAGCGGAAGAATCACGCTGAAGGTAGACCATGAGCTTATCGAACGCGGACCCTATGCGCTGGCGCGGCACCCCATCTACACGGGACTGCTGACCACGATTGCCGCCACAGCTCTGCTTGTAGGCACTCTTCGGGGCGTGTGCGCGTTTGTGCTATTGCTAAGCGCAATTGGTTACAAGATGATCCAGGAAGAGCGGCTGATGGAGGCCACCTTCCCCGATGCCTATCCCGCGTACCGCAGACACGTAAAAGCCCTGATCCCATGGATTCTGTGAATGAAACACGAGATCGGGTTGCGCCAGGCGCGCGCATCTGCAAAACTGGCCAGAGCAATGACAATGGTTCTACATTTTCTGGTTCAGGGACGCGTGCAGGGGGTGGGCTTTCGGTGGTTCGTGCACCGCGAGGCCAGCGAACTCGACCTGCGCGGCTGGGTGCGCAACACCGAAGACGGCGATGTGGAAGTAGTTGCGGTTGGCAACGATGCCGATCTGGCAGAGCTGCGCGCCAGCTTGCGCAAGGGCCCGCGCGGCAGCCGCGTTGACCGTTTGATTGAGCATTATCTTGACGAACGCGAAGCCGAGAACCTGGATTCCTTCAGGGTTGAAGGCGTGTGGTAGCGGCAATCCTGGTTCATGGCTGCCAGCCCCAATTTCTACCCCTATAATTGAGCGGGAAGACGAAGCGCGTTCCTGCTGGTTCCCTTCCTGCAAATTGTCTACAGTCTTTCAGCCTATTTTTTTGAGGAGCAAGTCCAGATATGCAAGAAGCTACTAAAGAGATCAATGTCGAAAACCTTAAAAAGCTGGTGCGCACCGTTCCCGATTTCCCCAAGCCCGGGATTTTGTTTTACGACATCACCACGCTGCTGAAGGACAAGACCGGATTTGCGCAGCTCATCGACGCGCTTGCCGCACATTATCTGGAACGGAAGATCGATCTGGTGCTGGGCATTGAAGCGCGCGGATTCATCTTTGGACCTGCGCTGGCTTACCGTTTGAATGCCGGATTTGTGCCTGTGCGCAAGCCGCGCAAGCTGCCGGCTCCGGTGGCGCGCGTTACATACGATCTTGAGTACGGCTCGGACACGCTCGAGATTCACATGGATGCGATTCACCCCGGACAAAGCGTAGTGCTGGTGGACGACCTGCTGGCGACCGGGGGCACGATGGAGGCGACCGTGAAGCTGGTGAAGCAGCTTGGCGGCGATATCGCCGGACTTGCCTTTGCAGTCGAACTCGATTTTCTGAAAGGCCGCGAGCGCTTTACGGAATACGACGTGTTCAGCCTGCTCCACTACAGCGAATAGGCGCCTACGGCCGCTTCGTAGCGGCGTGGAAGATCAGCTTGCTCTCGCCGACGCCGCGCCTCGTATTATTGAGCCGGCTCTGGAATTTCTGTTGGCGCATTTTCTTCCGGCTCTGCCTCGGCTGAGTCGCCTTGGAGCATTTGGGCATCGGCAAACCGGTATCCCACGTACACATCGGTGAGCAGGTAGACGGGATTCGAAGGATCGTCTTCAATCTTCTTGCGCAACTGCCGGACAAAGGTCCGCAGATACTCGACTTCCTCGCGGCAATCCGCTCCCCACACGGCGGTGAGCAACTTGGCGTAGGTCACCACGCGTCCGGCGCGCGTCATCAGACAATAAAGGATGTCGAATTCCTTGCGCGTGAGATGCACCACCTGGCCGCTCTTGGTTACGGTGCGGCGCGAGGGGTCAAGACGGATCTCGCCGATCTCCATGGGCGCGTCTTCAGCTCGGGCAGGCGCGCGCACGCGGCGCACGGCAGAGCGGATGCGCGCAATCAGCTCCCGTGTGCTGAAGGGCGTCGTCCCGCAAGCTTTACCGTCTTACCCTACCGGCTGGAGGTCGATCCGGCGCTCTGCCACGATTGCAAGATCTGCCTCACCGACTGCCAGGGCGGAGCGAACCCCAATAGCCAGGCTGGCGAGTGGAAGCCTTCCGAGTGCATGTACTGCCTGAACTGCCAAGCCAGTTGCAATACC
>CAYZVG010000119.1:0-8654 GCA_964481595.1 uncultured Occallatibacter sp.
GGCGATACGGTTCTCCATCTCGAACCGCGTCTCTTCTATACGTATAAAGGTACTGAGAAACTCTTTGAGGGCGATACCCTTGCGAACGGGGTCATGCTCGCCGAGAGCGTCTCCGGCGATAACTGCTTTTCTCACGCCGTCGCCTTCTCCCAATCCGTCGAAAACGCATTCGGCATTTCTGTTCCGCCACGCGGCCGGTCAATTCGCTTGCTCGGACTGGAGTTGGAGAGAATGGTGGCCCACATTGCCGACCTGGGCGCACTGTGCGGCGACGTCGGCTGCGCGGTTCCCGCGGTCTACACTGCCCGCATCAAGGAGTCGCTGCTTCAGGCGTCTGCATGCTGCTTCGGTACGCGCTTCTGGCGCGGCATAGCCATTCCAGGAGGAGTGCGGCGCGACCTGTCTGCCGAAAACGCTCGCGCCTTCGGCCACGCTGTTGCCGATGCTACCGCCGACTTTGCCGATATCGCCCGTATCGCGCTTGACACGCCTTCCGTGCTCAATAGGTTTGAAGCTACGGGAGTCCTCGGCAACAAGATCGCCCGCGACCTGGGCGTCGTCGGTCCAGCCGCGCGGGCGAGCGGCGTCAGAATCGATGTCCGGCGCGATCATCCCTACGGCCACTATCGCAATATCGCGGTCGAAATCCCGCACTTCCCGCTGGGAGACGTGCTTGCAAGGGCGCATCAGCGCATTGAAGAAACTCGCGTATCGGCACGGTTGATACAAGAGACGTTGCACGACTTGTCCGCGGGCATTGTTCGCACACCTGTGCCCTGCGACGGCAGTGCCGAAGGATTCTCGGCGGTCGAATCGCCTCGAGGCGAACTGCTCTACTGGATTCGGATTCGCGACGGCAAGATCGCACGGTGTCACATCAAATCGCCGTCATTCCAGAACTGGCCCAGCTTGCCATTCGCCGTGCATGGAAACATCACCGCGGATTTCCCGCTCATCAACAAGAGCTTCAACTTGTCCTACTCCGGATGTGATCGATGATCTTCGACATCGTGCAACGCAGCTTGAGCAGCTCCAAGGTACTCATACCTGTCGAGGAGTTGCTCGCGAACTCACACGGCAGCCGAATGCCCGACGTGTACGCGCAAGCGCTCACTGCGACCATCGCGCAACGCGCAGTGGATTCGTGCAGTGCCTCCGCGCTGGCAATCGAGCAAGACGATGGCCGCTCGATCCTCTCTTTGGACTATGGCAAATGCACTGGCTGCGGGCATTGTATTGAGGCAGGCGAAGGCGCATTCTTCCACGCGGAGAGCGTGCCGTGCGGCGTCGGCCGGCAAGCGCTTGTCCGCCGCTGGGATGTCGACCGCGGTGTTGAAGTCCTGTTAGACCAAGCTGCGATGACCGATGCCGCGCGCGAGATCCGCGCAATCGTGGGCGGCGCATTGAACATCCGCCAGGTTGACGGCGGTTCGTGCAACGGCTGCGAGGCGGAAATCGGCGCGCTCACCAATCCTTACTACGACCTGGAGCGTTTCGGAATTCACTTCGTTGCGTCCCCCAAACACGCCGATATGCTGCTGGTCACCGGGCCTGTAACACGCAACATGGCGGATGCAGTCAAAAAAACTTATGAAGCTACTCCGTCGCCGAAGCTCGTTGTTGCCGTGGGCGCATGTGGATGCAGCGGCGGCATCTTCGCCAAAAGTCCCGCAGTTGCCGGCAGTGTCGATTCCGTCATTCCGGTCGACGCCTACATCCCCGGCTGTCCTCCAACTCCTGCCATGTTGTTGACAGGCATCCTGCAAACGCTGCGCCACAAGTAGTTGATCTGAGCCATGTTTGAGGCTGAGTTGCGCTTCCACAAAGGAAACTCCGTGTTGCTTGCATTGCGCCACAAGATCTGGTTCAGTTGTTCTGAGGGAATGTCGTCAACCTCGTGCCAGTCCATGCGGCAAGATGGCCGCTAGATTCCATTCAGCTTCCTTCGAAGAGTCTCAACGCCGAAAGATCGACTCCTGGGAAACGGATGGCAATATGCAACAAAACAATCGCGGGATACCGATTGACTCGATATCCCGCGGTTGAAGCGACTCGCATTTAGCGACGTGGGCTGAGACTACTTCTCTCTATTCGACGTCCAACGAATTCCACCGGCGAAAGTTGGGTGGTAGTACTCGCGCTGGACCACGTACTGCGCGCTGCCGTTGTAGAAGCCAAAGACTTCGTTGTTAAGGTTCAGGCCATAGCCATATACCTGAAAGCCCCAAGGCAGCTTGTAACTGGCCTGTGTGTCAAATTGGAAATGCGAGTAAAGGTAGTTATCGCCCGCTGGTCCGGCTGTGCCGCCGACTTGCGGGTTGGGCGTGGTTTCCTGGTTGCCATTGCTGTCCAGGATCGGATTGTTGTTGGCATCGTATACGTACGAAAGGTTCTCATCCTGGTATGCATAGATCATCTTGTCGTCGAAGGCCATACCCACGCGCATCGAGAAGCGTTTGGTGTCGAAGGTCGGGCTGATGTTCCAGCTATTGGGCGCCTGGCGAAGCAGGGCCGGACTGTCTGTGCGCAGTGGATCGACGTTGGTTGCCTGCGAGCTGGTGTAGCTGTAGTTGGCTGAGATGCCGCTACCTCCCAGAACACCGGGCAGATAAGACAGGCGCTGCTGGTAGCTGACTTCGACACCTTGCACGTGCGCGCTACCAGCGTTTGAAGGCTGGGAAACTAGCGTCGGCGCACCGGGGTTGTAGACGTAGTTATTGGTGAGCGTCTGAAGCGTCACGATCGGGTCCGTCAGATCCTTGTAGAAATAGCCGGCTTGCAACAGGCCTACATTGCTGAAGGAGTGTTCGTAGAGGACATCGTAGTTGGTTCCATGCTCCGCTTTCAGCTTTGAATTGCCGATGCTGACGGTAGCCGGCGTGGTTGAAATATCCGGCTGACCCACGGCCGCAGTTACATCTTGTGGGTCGGGACGGGCAAGTCCGCGGCCAAATACTAGGCGCAGGTCCGAGTCCTTGTCCACAGCGAAGCGCAATGAAGCACTGGGAAGAACATCGAGGTATTTTCCACCGGCTTTGAATGTGAGGGTGCCCACCGTCGGATCGAAGCTGATTGTATTTAGATCCGTGTCTTCAAAACGAACTCCGGTAACTAGCCGCACACGGCTGGCCAGTTCAACTGTGTTCATCAAGTAGTACGCCGAGATTCGCTCGACGAAGTCGTAGTTGTTGGCGTTGACGCCCGGTCCGCCAGACATTGTAAAGAGGCCTTGGTTACTGTTCACGTAGTTTCTTAGTTTGCTATAGTCGGTCACATTACTGTAGCCGCCATAGGTTTTGTCATAGTAGTTAGGGTCGCTAAAATCGCTGTCCCATTCTGGATGAGCTGAAACAAGGGTCTTTTGATTCGGCGTGAAGCTCTCGTCGTAAGTATCGTCGAACTTATGCGCGTTACGAACCTTGGCGCCGCCTTCAATGGTTCCGAAGTGAGTCCCAAAATGGTAGAGCCTGGAATAAGATCCCGATGCCTGCAGGTTGACCTGTGCACTCTGGCCAAAGGTCGGCGGAGCAAATGACTTCAGCTTGTAGTTGTTGGAATCCTCGGCATTGTCTGCGCCCGTCCCAAAGCAACCCGCGCTCCATCCCGGACGATTCACACTCACGCCCTGGACGTTATCGCAGGAGATATTCGGATCGCCAACCCATGAGTATTTTGCGCTGCCGCTACCGCTCAACGAACGCGCGCGAGAGGCCGAGACAGCCCAGTTAATAGTTGAAGCATTGAAGACGTGCTTGCCTTGGAGAGCCAGGCTGCCGATTGCCATATTTGGTCGGCGCCAGTCCTGGCTGTATTTGGGCACATCGCCATCGTTCAAGGTGTAAACCCACTTATGGCCCCAGTTTCTGAAAGTAGAGAAAAGGCCACGAACCGAGATATTGGAACCCTCGCTTAATTTGTAATCCGCGCTTGCAGTCGCGCCCCAGCGGGTACGGTCATAAACATAGTCGCGGATGTCCATACTGTCGTAGTGTGGAGTCAAGCTGCTCGCCGTCGGTGAAGGCTCAATGTCGTTGATGCCGCGGCCGTTGTAGTCATAGGTGGCGCCGATCAGCAGACCAAGTTTCTTATCGCTGAGAAAGCGCTTCCCGACCGTGCCGCCCAACTGGTCCACCTGGCGGCCGCCGACGATCGGCGTGTACCCGCCAACTCCGTAGAGTGTTGCCGTCGGCACTTCGCCCGCTGTTTTGGTCACCAGATTCACTGAGCCGCCAATTCCGTCGGCGTCGATGTTGGCCTGCAGCGTCTTGTTGATTTCGACAGACTCCACCAGGTCGGAAGCTATAGTGTCGAGCTTGATCTGGCGAACGCCGGTTTCGGGCGAAGGAACTGTCACGCCGTCGATCATGGTGTTGCTGAGTCGTGGCTCGGTGCCGCGAATCTGCACGTACTTGCCCTCACCCTCGTCGCGTTCAATAGTCACTGAAGCCATGCGGCCCAGCGCGTCTGCAATGTTTGCGTTCGGCAGTGAGACAATCACCTCGGCCGGCAACACCTGCAAAATATTCTCCGCGGCGAGCGTACGATTGATTGCTTCAGCCTCGCCGCGCGGACGATCGCTGGTTACGATCACATCCTCGCTCGCTCTTGCCACTTTGAGCGTGGCGTCAATCTGCGCCGTCTGGCCGGCCGTCACTGTGACGGTCCCGGTGTAGGGGGCAAAACCTACGTAGGAAATGGTTACGGTATAGGTGCCCGGATTAACTTCAGTTATGGTGAAGTCGCCCAGTTCGTCCGTGGTGGCGGGCCTGAGCTGTGGCTGAAAGTCAACCTTCGCGCCCTTTAGAACTGAACCCTGTATATCCTTGACCGCGCCGTTGATGACGCCCTTTGAGGACTGTCCAAACACGGGAATCAATAGGAAAAGACAGACAAAATTGAGGGATAGAAAGAGAAGTCTTTTACGCATGGCACTCCTTATTACGGCGTGACGCCGAAAACACGAACAAGTTGAGGGTTTTCCGCTCTACTTGTCTGTACCGTAGGAGGCAAACATTAATGCCCGATGACTAGGCAATGAAACCTCTCTGAGGTCGACAAAACCGCGATCTGCATTGTTGTTTATCGTGGTATTGTTGGTCCGATCGCCATTGGCGCCCGCATCTCGTAGTGGAACCGAGCCTTGGAGTCAGGGGCGGCGAGCAGAATCGCGGCGCTTGGGCGGGTTTGACCGCATTTCCGCGCTTGTCATTTCCCCGCGGGAAATCATCGCCCGTTGAAATCAGTCACGAAGGTACGGTTTCCTCAAAGCAGGTGTTGTGCTCAGGTTTCAATGGTTCCACCAGTTACTCCGGCAAACGAGATCCTCGACGAATAGAGTGGTTTGGGTGCTGCTCGCTTTCCTGTTTGGTGCCTCGCCTCTGTTCTGCCTTCAGGGCGCAATGCCATCGCAAACTCCCGCTCCAGCTGCCCGGCAAGGTTCGCAAGCAGGCGGCACATCGAGCGCACTGGATCTGACGAAACTCAAAGTCAGCTCGGATTTGGTCCTCATTCCGGTGATTGTTACGGATAAGTCAGGCAAGCCCGTCGCCGGCCTGCAGAAAGAAACCTTCACCGTTGAGGAGAACGGCAAAGCGCGAGCTGTCTCCGTGTTTGAAGAGATGAAGACAGAGAGCCTCGCGGGCCTGCCCAGGGAAACAGCACTCGAAGGCTACTCCAACTTCTCTCCTGGAAACGGCCATCCATGGCGCGTCACCATCGTTGTGCTGGACATGATCAACACGCCGTCGATGCGGCAGGTTGAAGCCAGGAAGCGGCTCATTGGCTACCTGCTGCGCAGCGCTCAGCGCGACGAACCGATGGCGCTGTTCAGCCTCAACAGCAACGGCCTGCGACTGCTGCATCCGCTCACGACTGACACAAAGATTCTGGTCGCGGCTTTGCAAAAGCTCGAGCTGTCGCTCAGCTCGGCAGAGCGCACTGAGGCTCCAACCGATCCCACGGACTTCTCCTCAACGGATCAACAGGCTAACGAAGAAGAACAGCTAATGGCCAGCGCTCTGGGCGATCTGGATGCCGGGGTATCGGCCGACTATCAGCGCATCGCCTCTCGGCAGACTCTGGCCGGCCTGACGCAACTGGCGCGTGCCTTTCAGACGATTCCAGGCCGAAAGACGCTGATCTGGGCAACCGCCGGTTTTCCCTTTATCATTGACGATCCGCAATCGTTTGCCCGTCAAGGAGACGATTTCCGTGCAGAATACGATGAGGCATGGCGTTCGCTGAACTCCGCAAACATTGCGGTTTATCCGGTCGATTTAAACGATCAGGACGTGAATCCCGCATCTCTGCCGAGCGCCAATTACGGAATGTCGTCGTCGCAAATCGCGGATATCCGTGGAACGAATGGACTCAAATCCCCCTTGCGCTTGCCCAATGACAAAGCCCAACAACAACGGGTCACTCTGCGCGCGTTTGCCGATGCCACCGGCGGCCGCACCTGCGCTGCATTTGCGGAATTGGAGAAATGTATCTCCGCGGCCGTCGACGATTCCCGCGACTACTATCTCCTCGGCTACTACATCGGTGACGATACGCACCCTGGATGGCGAAAGCTCAAAGTAAAAGTGGCAGGCGACGGCCTGCGGGTTCGTTCTCGCACCGGATTCTATGTCACTCCGAGGATCGCCGACACCGAGCAAGCTCGTCGCAGAGAGCTCGTTAATGCGCTCGCTTCTCCCGTCGCGTACACCGGTCTGCATCTCAATGCTCGTGTCATGCCGCCGTCGGCCGGCTCAACGCTTGCACCTGCAACCGGGGGAAAAAAGCCCATCGAGATTATGCTCGCGATCAAAGGAGATTCGATAACCATTGACCGCGAAAGTGGGAACGCGATCAATCTCAATGTGACGACTCTCGCCTTCGACAGCAATCGAAGAAGCATAGCAACCATGTCGCAGACCATTTCAACCAAACTCACGCCGGAACGAATGCAGAAAATGCTCGAAACAGGGCTGGGGATTCCAGAGAAGATTGACCTTCCTCCGGGAAACTACGAGTTAAAGTTTGCCGTCCGCGACAACCTCAGTCAGACGCTTGGCACCATCAGCGTGCCAATCTTCGTCAAGTGACCTCGCCACCGGATAATCTCCGAGAATAAAGTACGGCAGTGAGTCAGCATCGTGACGGCGCACGCAACAAGATCCTGCGAACCTTGTTCAAGAACTCGACAAGAGTGCCGGTCATCGCTCCCCACAAGGAGATCCAGATTAGAGCGTGATGATCGCTTCACCGATCCTTGCAGTCCTTCACACACTGAGTTGCGGAGATGCAGATGAATATCGCGTCTGCCATTAGCAGCAAATGCCCTTAAAATCACTTTCCGATGCAGAAGGTAAAGAACTCAACAATCGCCAATGACCATGCGGCTTTCAGAAATCGCGCCTTTTCTGGCGACTCACTGGCGACTCAAACCGCCTCTGTATCCCCCACAGCGCCGCCCCACTCTGGCGGTAGCTTACTCGTCTCTGGTGACACGGGAAGCCAGGGAGCGGCGCTGGTGGTCTGTCTTATGACGGCTCATCCGGCAAGAGTTCCCCAGACCGGCGCGGCTTGTGCGGTGCTAGGCTTCGACCAGAGGGCGAAAACCGGGGTCGAGTTCCGTAATTTCCGAATCCATTTTTCGCGCAAGACCCAAGGAATCAAATACATGATCGAAAAATGTAACAAAGAAATGCGGAAACGGAACTCGGGGTGTCAAATTCTGGCGCTAGGGCGGTGGTGGGATGGCGCGTCACCCTTAGCTTGACCGGATGGGGAAGGACCCACGAGCGGAAAACAGGGCCTCCCGAGTGCCGAAAGGCTGCTTCGGGCTTGGTTTTCACAAGTGGTAACCAAATCGGTAACCAAACCCAGATAGATAGGACTAAGCCCTTTATTTTCTGTGGCCGTCAACTTTCAGAGTGAGAAAATTCCCGAATTGCCTTAAATGATAGCTGGGAAACAGCTTAACTCACATAGCGGAATCTTGCGGGTTACACTGGCGCATGGGTTTGGTCCTCAAACGGTGGATCGCTACAGGTGCGCTTGCAAGGGATAGAATTGCGGGAACATGGCATGGCGATTTCGTAAGAGCATTAAACTTGGACCGCTCCGGTTCAACCTGTCCAAGTCCGGCGTGGGGACTTCCATCGGCGTTCGTGGTTTTCGGGTTGGCACCGATGCAAAGGGCAGATCGTACACGGCTGCTTCCATCCCCGGTACGGGCCTCTACAACCGGACTTACTCAGGCAAGGGCACTGCGGCTGGTGTGGATGCGGCTCCCGGCTCTGGCACACCTCTGGTGATGGCATTCATCGCTGGTGGGTTGCTGGTGCTGTTTCTAACGGTTCTCTTCTCTTCCCATCCCGTTACCCCGCCCGCAATGGCACCAGCGGCTGTGAGTGCCCCTGTAGCACCGCCGCAGCCTATTCCTGTGAAGCGTAAGCGGGCGCATCGCTCAAAGCCGGATGCGGCTCCAGTGGTTCGTCAAGCGAACGCGGGCGAACGCAACAAAACGCAACCGAATGCGCAACCACCAGCCAACTAGGCCGAGTCCAGACTCCTTATCTCGAATTCCAAACTTCGATCATCGGATAGAATTGGCCAGGTTGAATGGGAACGGGGTCTGGTTGGGTGACTCCCATAAGCCGGAGAAA
>CAYZVG010000120.1:0-6119 GCA_964481595.1 uncultured Occallatibacter sp.
CCAGTTCATGGGATAGACATCGGGATCGAAGAAGACCTGATAGAAGTGCCAGACGACGATGGCGAGGGTGGCAAGAATCGCCTCATAGAAGTGGACGGCGGTGGCGACGTCGACCCACCAGCGCGCCAGCGTGTCGCCGACCCAGACCTTGGCCCAGAGCATGATGCCGGTGAGGCCCATGAGAGCGGTGCCCCAGACCAGCGCCCAGTACTCGGCTTTCTCAGCGTAGTTGAAGCGGCCGAATTGGGGCTTTTCTGCGCGCAGGCCCAGGTAGTAGAGCATGGTGTTGACGGCGTCGAATGCGTCTTTTGGGCGAGGCGCAAGATCGCGGATGAGGCGGCGGCCCTCGCGGGCGGCGGCGATGTAGAAGAGGTGATAGATGCCCGCGCCGATGAGCACCACACCGGCTATGCGATGAATGATGCCGCGCCAGTGCTCGCCCATGCCGAAGACGTGCGCAAACCACGTGTCAGGGAATTTGAGCGCGAAGCCGGTGATGACCAGGACGATGAAGCTGGAGAGCAGAACCAGATGCTGCCAGCGCTGATTCACGGTCATGCGCGTCATGAAGGGGTTCATCATTTTGCGCCGGTCGATGGCCTTGCGCCGCCAGATGATTGCGTTGTGCAGGAACATTGCGCCGATGACCAGAAGGATGAGCGCAATGTAGATGCCGCGCACCCAGCGGACGGCGACTGAGCCGATGTCGTTGGCATGGACACCGTCTTCAAGATGCACGCGCGTTTGCGTGAACTTGGCGGTGACGCCCTGGTGGCACTTGCCGCAGGTTGCGCCCAGGTTGGCGCGATTGATGGTGGAGTGAGGATCGCTGGAGGGCAGAATATTGTGTACGCCGTGGCAACTGGAGCAGTTGGCCGCAACCACCGAACCGCCCTCGGCCGCGAGGCCATGATAGCTATCAAAGTAGCTGCTGACGCGATTGCCGGGAATGCCAAACTCCTGCGAGAGCCGCACACCCTGGTGGCATCGGGCGCAGATGTCGCGGGAGATGTTTTGCTCGGCCGCCGGGGAGTTGGGATCGGAGTGCGCCTTGATGGAGTGGATGCCGTGACAGTCAGTGCAGACTGGAGCGAGCTGGTTGCCCTTGGCAATCGCCTGCCCGTGAATGCTTAGCATGAAGGTGTTGTCTATATCGGCGTGGCACTTGCCGCAGGTGGCCGGCACGTTGAATTTGTAAATAGGCGACTTTGAATCGTTGGCGGGAAGAATATCGTGCGCGCCGTGACAGTCAGTGCAGACAGCGGCCTTCTGCGAACCCTTCTCGGTAGCGCGGCCGTGCACGCTCTCCTGATAGCTGATAAAGGGCTGCGCGGTTTCTCCGCGCGACTCCATCAAGAACTTTTGCCCGTGGCAGCGGCCGCAGGTGTAAGGGATGTTCTCGTGATTGACCGGGGACTTTGGATCGCCGGGGGGAAGAACCTCATGCGCTCCGCCGTGGCAGTCCTGGCAGCCGGCGGCTGCGGGCGCGCCGGATTGCCGTGCGATGCCATGGACCGAGTGCGCGTAAGCCTCTTGCGCGTCAGCGTGGCACTGGGCGCAGCGCACTTTGGCGGGCGGCGTGTCGTGCGTCAGGCTCTTTACGTCGGTGTGGCAGTCAACGCAGGCGAAGATGTGGCCGTGAACCGAGTGCTGGAATTTGCTGCCGTCTACATAAAGGCTGACCGGCTTGCCATTGACGTCAGTTGTAAGTGTGGAGTCGGAGTGGCAGGCAAGGCAGTCTGCGTCTTTGAGCTTTTGCGCCGCATGCGCGGACGATGCCCAGATAAGACAGGTTAGAACGACCGTATAAGTTAGAAATACCTTGCGCAGCTTCACAGCTTTGAGGAGATTCTTTACTGGAAAATATAGCAGTGACTCGGGTCACAGGCGGGGCTAGCGGAGTTCACGGAGCTAGCGAGTCAGCAAGCCAGCGGGCCGGCGGGTTGGCGTTGGCGTGATTTGTTTTAACCACGGCTCGCTGGTGAAGTTGGGGGAAGACTAAACAAGAGTTAGTTATGACTAGCCTGAGATCCTTCTCTTGGCGGAGCTACGTATCTTGGGTTGGTGCTACCTCACCCATCGCGCGGTGAAGCTGCGCGATGGATGGGGCACCCATTTCCAGTACAACTATATGCGATCAAAAACTCTAACTAAAGTAAGCCGTTAATGTAAGCACAAGCAGTGTTAGTCCGATGACGATGGCGATGGTTCCCACAACGCGCGAGAAGTTGATGAGCCAGGTTGGCGCGGCTTCTCCCAGACGCGATTCCAGCTTGCCTTCGCGAGCCAGCCGCTGGTACTCGAGGGGCCGCTTGAGCTTGAACTCCTCTTCGCTTTCGACGCCGGTGAAGACCACCATGTCCATGGGAAAACTGTCGGGGCGGAGGTGGGTGTTGACGAAGTGAATGGAGAAGATAAAGAGGATGGCGAGCAAGCCCTCTTCACTGTGGATGACCAGCACGGCATTGAGCGCCCATCCGGGCAGGAAGTGCGCGAAGAACGGCGCGAACCACATGGCATAGCCGGAGAAACCGATGACGATCATGCCCCAGAAGACGGCCCAGTAATCGAACTTTTCCCAATAGGCATAGCGGTCAAACTGTGGCCGCGGCCCGAGACCGACGAACCAGCGCAGATGAGCGAAGAGATCCTTCACGTCTTTCGGACTGCCAACCATGGAGTTCGGTCCCCAGAAGACGCCTTTCTCGCGATGCAATAATCCGCGCTGAAAGACCTCTTTGAGGTGCAGCAGGAAGGCGATGGTGAGCACCACCGCGAAGAGCTTGTGAAAGAAGAGAATTGCGCCAAAGCCGCCTACTGCTTTGGCCAGGCCGCGGGCCCAGATGCTCTCGCTGAAGCGGATAGGCAGGCCGGTGCCGGCGAGGCCGAGAAAGGTGGTGAACAGGACGGCGTGCATGTAGCGCTGCTCGCGCGTGAAGCGGCGGAAATAGCGGCCGGCAGGCGGCTTTTGCGTTGGGGGTTGAGTTGCAGCCGGATCCAAATCAGGCATGTTTCCCTCCATCTTTCTGCTTGTCCTTGATCTGGTTGTAGCGTGCGCGGATGAGCCAGAGGATGGTGTGAATGACAAAGAAGGTGAGCGTGCCGGCAAGCAGCAGATTCATGAACAGCCGCACATAAAAGAGCGCCGGACTGAGCTTGCGGTCGTGGGCGTTGGCGTGGGGCTGGTACTGCACAAAGCGTTGATTTGCGCCGGCGTGGCACTTGCCGCAGGTGGCCACAAGGTTGGCCTGGTTGATGGGCGAGCGGGGATCGGAGGCGGGCAGAATCTCGTGCGCTCCGTGGCAATCCCAGCAGCGCGCGGTTTCAACATAACCGCCGAGCGAACCCAACTGCGAGTGGAAGGTGTCGCGATAGGTGGAGAGCTTGTCTTTGTGGCATGAGCCGCAAATAGGCGTGGACTGCATGCGGAAGGCCGACTCAGTGGGCTGCAGAATGGCGTGAGCTGTATGGCAGTCAGAGCAGACCGGAGCCTTGAGATTGCCCGAGGCCACGGCCTTGCCGTGAGCGCCGGCCATGTAGTCGTCGTTAATTTTGGCATGACAGCTACCACAGGTTTTAGGGATGTTGGTCTTGTACGTCGGGCTCTGCGGATCGGTGTGGCTGAGGATGTGATGCGATCCGTGGCAGCTTTGGCAGTTGGCCGCTACAAGCAGGCCCTCTTTGCTGAGCGCGAAGCCGTGAATGGAGTCAATGTACTGCGGGTAGATGCTGGGCAGGCCGTGCTTTTGGCCCATGCCCTGATTGCTGTGGCACTGGCCGCAGGTGGCCGGGACGTTGAGCGGGTAGACCTTGGACCGCGAATCCGCCTTGGGAAAGATGGAGTGAGCATCGCCGTGGCAACTGGTGCATGGATGCTCTTTTGCGTCGGCGTGCACGCTGCCGGCAAGGGAGGACGACTCATCGGCGTGGCAGTTTTTGCACTCGACCTTCGCCACCTTGTCGGGGTGCGGATACTCCTTGATGTCGGCGTGGCAATCGCCGCATTTGAGGCTACCGTGAATGCTCGAGCTGAAGGTTTTGCCGTCGACCGAGATGCTGTGGCCGCCGGAATCGGTCATGCCGGCGTCACCGTGGCAGGCCAGGCAATCGGTTTGCGCGGCGAGACGGCCGGTTGCGAGCGCGAAGAGCGTTAGCAGGGCCGCGGCCATGCAGACCTTTCGAGCAAATCGAGCTGCGAAACGGGCGGCGCGGCGCGGTGCGGCGGCGATTGGGAGCATTGCTGATTGTGCGGCTTGATCCATTTTTATGTGCAGCCTGCCGTCTGCATTCCCGGGAAAAGAGCGAGGTTCTCCCTCGCACTCCCGGCCAACAATGTGCGCAACCTGCCTGGAGCAATCGAAAGAAATCAACGTGCGGAGGTCGCACCTTGAGAACACGCTTTCGCTAAAGAACACGCAGTGATAGGGATCACAAAGCCGAGAGGAGCAAACGGAAGAGTTCCTTTCCCGGTCTTGGATTGGCTGGATCACCGAGCGCGGATGCACGAAGGAAGATTGGCCTTTTTTGCACAGCGAATGGGGCGCGACAGACGCGTGGGGCAAAGCGATTCGCGGCAATTTACCGGCATTTTCTTCCCTGGGACGGGGTGACGCGAGTCACATGCCGCGCAGGGTGCAACAGGACAAAATAGGACCGCAGCTTTGAGGGAAAAAACCATGAGCGCAGTTGCTGTGCCCGAGACCAAAACCATGCTTACTTTGCCAGGGGATGCGGTACGCCAAATCCAATGGCGCTTTGCCGATCGATTCGACCTGCAGATGCTTGTTCAATCGGCGCGGACAGTGGCGCGCGGAACCGTGGCGCGCATGGTGGCCGCCGGTGAGCGCAATACGCACGAGTGGACCGCTGGCAAGGACGAGATGCTGGAGGCCTTTGACCGCTCGGGCATTACTGCTGCGTTTATGGAGCCGGAAGAGGGTGGGTTTATTGCCGGGCCCAAAAACCTGGCGCTTGCGCTGACCGCATTCGAGCTGTCGTGGGTGGATGGCGGCGCGGCTACGGCGAGCCTGGCGAGTTGCCTGGCGCTGGCTCCGATTCACGAGCGCGGCACACCGGAACAGGTGGCGCGGTATATGTCGCTGGCCGCTCCGGCGCAACCCGGCGAAGACCGCAAGCCATGGCGCGGCGCGTTTGCGCTGACCGAGCCGATTCCCTATGTGGGCGTGGATACGGGCATGCTGAGCGGACGGATGAGCGTGGCCGAGTGGGAGCCGGGCAAAGAGCCGATGTTGCTGGTGGACAAGCGCGGACGGTTTATTACCGGCATTGCGTTCGCCAACTTTATTACCGCGGCAGTTATTTCGGAAGATCCGCGGATCAAGGGCAGCTGCATCGTGATTCTCGAAGAGGGCGACCCAGGCACCTTCGACCGCGGCACACCGACCAAGAAGCTGGTGCATCAGCTATCGTCGACGGGCGACCCGATCTTTAACCTGACGGTGCCTGCCAGTCGCATTGTGGGCGGCTACGCCGTCAAGGACGGCGTGATTGTTCCCAACTACAACCACGGCGAGGTGATTGAAGCGGTCTTTCGGCGGACACGCGTGCCGGTGGGACTGATGACCGCGGCCAAGCTGCTGTCGGCCGTCGAGCCGGTGATCCGCTACCAGCGCGAGCGCTTTCGCGGCGCGGAAGGAGCCAAGCCGGGTTCGATCCGCTACGAGCAAGGCATTCAGCAGCGCGAGGACGCACTGCACCGGCTGGTGGACATTTGGGCCGCAGGCGAAGCGGCATCGTCGCTGGGCTTTTCAGCAGCGCGGCTGTTTGACGAGTTGGATCCGCTGGAAAAACAGAAGACCGCACTGATGAAGGAACGGGGCATCCAGGGCGGACGCGCGGAGATGAAGGCGCTACGGGAAAGCGAACAGCGCGCGATCCTTCTGCTCTCGCTCAAGCCGGACGATCCGCTGCGCGCGGAGTTGGAGGCCGATCCTCTGGTGCAATTTGTGCTGCTGGACTCGGAAGCCAACGTGCTTTGCCCGGCGACCAAGCTGTGGAACACAGGCCACGGCGCCAACATGATGCGCGAGGCCGTAAGCCTGATGGGTGGCTACGGAATTACCGAAGACTGCCCCGGTTTTCTGGCGAATAAATGGATC
>CAYZVG010000120.1:6129-8554 GCA_964481595.1 uncultured Occallatibacter sp.
TCGCAGCTTGAAGCAACCTATGAGGGCCCCGAGGCCGTGCAGCGGCGCCAGTTGACCGTGACCATGACGCAAGAGCTGTTCCTTGCCGAGTTCCGCTCGTGGATCAAGGATATGCGGCGGGTCGCATCGGACCACCCCGGCACGGGCGCGTGCGCACTGGCCTCTGCCATGAACCTGTGGTTGTGGAGCTTGAACTATCTGCAGAACGCAACCGACCCTGAAGGCGGAAAACTTTATCACGGACAGCGGCAGGGCGTGACCTTTGCGCTTGCCGATGCGCTGTGCTGGCTGCTTGCCTCGCGCGCGCAGATCCTGGATGTGCTGGAGCTTGAAGCGCGCGGCGGAAGCGATGCGGTTGCCTCGGAAGGATTGGAGGGAAGCGTGCAGTTCCTGAGCGACCTTTGCCACGTGCAGGCGGCGCAGGCTGCGGGCGAGGCGGCGCGTATTTGCGCGGAGCTGGTGTTTGGCTACAACAGCCATCCATCGTGGGAAGAAGAGGAACATCGCAACTGCTTTTTGGCCAGCGAGCTTGAAGAGTTCGAAGAGACAATGCCCGGCATCTCCGCCATGGCTCTGGATGTGATCGCCGCCGATGGCAGCCATCCCATGAAAGCCGGACCGTGCGCGGGCTGCGCGGGTTCGGCGGAGTTCTTGCGGCTGCAGAACAAGCTGACCACGTGCCTGACCGGCGCGCGGCTGGCCAAGGACCGCGCCGCCGAAACGGTGAGCAAAGTGATGATCCCCGAGGCGCTCGACTATCCGGCGGCGGGAGCGGCATGAGCGCGGAGAACACAGATACAGGGGCGACGGAGTTTGAGCGCCTGTCGACTGAGATCGACATTGCTTGCGTTGGATTTGGTCCGGCCACCGGCGGTTTTTTAACCACGCTGTCGCAGGCGTGGGCAGAAAATCCAGCCGACCCTGCGTTTGAAAGCAAGGCAATGCCGGGCATGCCGCTGCAGGTGCTGTGCTACGAGCGCGCGGACGACTTGGCCGCGGGCGTAAGCGGAGTGGTGACGCGGGCGCGCGGCATCGGCGCGAGCTTTCCGGCGCTCGATCCCACAGAGATTCCCATGGCCGCCAAGGTTGCCGGCGAGCGTGTGCTTTATCTGCTCGATCCTGTTGGCGCAAGCCGACGTTCGCTTGCTCTGCGCATAGGCGATTTTTTCCTTGGTCTTGGACGAAAGTTTTTACTGAAAGATTTTGCGTTCGAGCTGCCGTGGACGCCTGCGTTCCTGCACAAACACGGCGGGCTGGTGCTTTCAATTGGACAGTTCAACCAATGGGTGGCTTCGCAGTTGATGGCCGGCGGGCTGGTACAGATTTGGCCGGGCAGTGCGGTAAGCGCGCCGCTGACTGAGGGCGTATCCGTGACCGGCATTCGCCTTGCCGACCAGGGCGTGGACAAAAACGGCGCGCCGGCCGACGGCTTTATGCCGGGCATGGATGTGCACGCGCGGCTGACGGTTGTTGGCGATGGGCCGGTGGGCCAAGTTTCCAGATCTCTCGACCGAAACCAGAGCCGGCCGCAGGCCAAGGACTGGGCGCTGGGGATGAAGTTTGTGATCGAGCTGCCGGAGGACGAGGCGACGGAGCTGACGCCGGGAACCGTGTGGCACATGTTCGGCTATCCCGAACCGGAGATCTTCGGCTTCCTCTATGTGCATCCGGACCGGCTGGTTTCCGTGGGCATCTTTGTGCCGTCGTGGATGAGCGATCCCTCGCGCACGGTCTATCGCTACTTGCAGCACTACATCCAGCATCCGGCGCTGTGGCGCGTGTTGAAGAGCGGAACGCTGCGGTCGTGGGGCGCAAAATCGCTTGAGGAAACGGGACGGCGCGGCGAACCGGCGCTGACGGGCGATGGGTATGCGCTTGTCGGCGAAAACTCCGGCTCGACGAATATGCTCACCGGCTCAGGCGTGGACGAGGCGTGGACTACGGGCACGCAACTGGGCGAGGCGGTGCTGGAGTTGCTGCGCGCGGACAAGCCTTTCACGCAAGAGAATCTTGCGGCGACCTATGAGAAGCGGCGGCGCGCAAGCTGGGTGGAGCAAGGCGCGCGCGAAGCGGAGAATGCGCGCAACGGATTCCACGACGGAATTGTGAAAGGCATGATCGGCATGGCGCTGGCGGGGCTGACGCATGGTCGGCTCTCGCTCAAGTCTCACGATGTGCCCGCGCACAAACAGATCAAGCCGTTTGCGCCGGGAGCGCACGAGCACTTGCAGTTGGAGCAGGCGGCGCAGATGGCCGCCAAAGAAGGACGTTCATTGCACGACGCGCTGCTGACGGTGCGCGGATGGCCGGAGATTCCGTACGACGGACGGCTGCTGGTTTCGCATCAGGATGCGTTGCTGATGGGCGGCAAGGTGCAGGCCATGCCGGGGTTCGCCGATCACGTGGTCTTCCGCAATCCCCAACT
>CAYZVG010000121.1:0-8525 GCA_964481595.1 uncultured Occallatibacter sp.
TGGAGAGGTGAGGCTGCAAGGCCGGTGTGGCATCCGCTGGCGCCATCTGGACAGGGGGCTTGGCAGCTTCAGGCTCAACCTTGCCGGGCTCGTCCTCTGTCTGCTCGTCTTCTGCCGCGGTCTTTGCGGCGGCAAACACAAACACTGGCACATAGGACCCGGTGGGGAACTCGAATCGAACCGCCCACTGCTCGCCCGGGGACTCCAAATAAAACTGCCCCAGCCGCTTCCGCACCTCTGTAGCCATCACACGCACAACGGAGTCGCTACCCGTGTCATAGTCGATCGAGCGCCCAAAGAGTTCTGCACCGATCATCCGTTCCCGCAGGCTGCTGTAGCGCCCGCTGATTGCATGGTTCACCACCAGGGTAAGGAACTCCTGTGCCCGTTTGCTGCGGACAAAGGCGTGACTGCCAACGACAAGACGCAGGTGCTTGCGTATCGCCGCAGCGCTTTCCTTCGATAAGGGCCTTCCGTCTGCCTGGTGATCTCCAGCCGCCATACGACTCTGGCCTCCACCCTTCAATTGAGGACCGCAACCGCCAATCGATTTACTTCTTAAGAGTACCACTGCCGCCATTTTGGGGTATAAGGAACCAAAAACACGTTAGCAGTTAATCTGTGATATTATTCAAAAATAAATGGTTAGCATGATTTTGTTCCCTGCTAACCGTTAATAGCGTTGTGCCTTCTTACTGCGCGATGCTGGAATTGTCACGCTTTGGTAAAGAAGTTCCTGCGGTTCCGTAATGCAGGGCATCGATATTCTGCCAAATAGAACCATGGACGGCAGGGCTAAAAGGGCGTTTGGGCGGTAGTGAAAAGGCCCTTTTCTGCTGCTGGAATGTGAAGATCTAGGGTAATCGACTGCCGGGAGCACGAGACCGGTGGCAAGGGAATTAAGGGAGCCTCTAATATGAGAGGCAATTGGTGAGGCGAAGTGAGAATACAGGGATGCTGGCCCATATATGATGCCAGCGATGTGATCGATAAAGGGTCTTGCCAAATCCTGACGCCAGTGAAGCTCAGGGGGCAGTCCGTCTCAATAAATGAGATGTCGGCGCATCATAAGACTTTCGATTGTGGAGCACGGAACTCCACGTTATGTTTCGGCAGTGCTACGGCTCTCCCCCAGAGTCATATAGTATTGTCCTTTCGCGCAGAACTTAGCTGCCGTTGCATCATCGCCTCATTCAAAAACCTGGTAAGGATGCTTCGGGACGAGTGCGTCGCGCTCGGCCCGATAAAGTCTGCCGGATTCTTGGGGTGGACGAGAAAGGCAGTTTGCAGCGAATGAGCAGAAGAGCGATCGGGAGCAAGCGCGTAAGCGGTTTTCTCCTTACATTTATGCCGGATCGCAAATTCTGCCGTTTTTGTACTGGTGAAAACGATTGTTCTATGAACTTCGCGACGTTGTTGTAACCCGTTCCCGTTTTCCCGGCGTGCGGTATTTTACGCACAATCGGGTGGGGACTTCAGGGCTTTGTCCACGCCAAGGCATGGCCTACGAATATGGCGCTATTTAGTTTTTGTGCCTTCGGGCGCGCGAATTCCGATTCCCGATGCTCATGGAACTGTATGAGCCTCAACGAATCGATAAAAGAATGCGCACCGGGGGCGCGGAGAAGAAACGAAAGACCAACGAAGGAGGAAGTGAATCGCAATGAAGCGAATTTTCAGGATGCTAGGGCTCATCGCCTTTCTGTCCGCATTCACATTAGTCGCTCATGCTCAAACCACCTCGACATTGTCGGGAACGGTGAGAGACAAGAGCGGCGCTGTAGTGCCGGGCGCATCGATTACTGTAAAAAACCAAGCCTCGGGCGACGAACGTAAGACTGTTGCCGGCCACGATGGCGATTTTGCTGTTCCAGGGCTGAGAGCCGGTACCTATAGATTGTCAGCGACGGCCAAGAACTTTGGCGTGTACGAAGTCACCGACATCGAACTGCACTCCAACGACACTCAGTCGATCAACATTGAGCTCCCGTTGAAGTCGGCAAGTGAGAGCGTGGTTGTTTCGGCCAAGGTCGATAGCTCGATCATGGCGGAAGACAGCGGCGCAAAGGCTGAAACCATCTCTGGCGACGACCTGCAGCAGATGACGATGAACTCCCGCAACGCGGCTGAAGTCGTCAAGCTGATGAGCGGCGCAACACAAACAGCCAACGGCGGCGTTAACAGGGCCGCGACTACCACCGCAATCGGCATGAACTCGTTCATGGTCGGCGGCACCGCTGCAGGTTTGGGCGGTACGCTGGTTAACGGCCAGAGCGTCGATCTGACGATGGACGGCAGCCACGACTTCGATCCGGGTTCGGCAGGCGCCAACACCCCGGTCAACCCCAACATGGACATGATCTCGGAACTCACCGTTCTGTCATCCAGCTTCTCGGCTGAGTACGAGCATGGCCCGGTCGTCGTCAACGTCGAAACCAAAGGCGGCGGCGAAAAGTATCACGGACAGCTCCACCTCTACGCTCAGAACACGGTGATGAATGCCGTCGACACCACTGTCACAGCCGAAAAAGCGACCGTACCGAACTCGTACCAGTACTATCCTGGCGCGCAGCTTTCCGGTCCTCTGCCGCGCATCGGCAACTACAACCGGCAGCACAACAAGCTGTTCTTCTTTGACGGCTTCGAGTCGTATCGCCAGTTGCTAGCCCCCGGCGTTGCAGACGCACTTGTGCCCTCAACCGCTATGAAAAATGGCGACTTCTCCATAGCCAACAACCAGGGCCTGGGCATCTACAACAACCTCACTCCCAACAACACCACCTCCACTACCAATATCCCCGTCGTTGCAACCAATGCACCCTGGTTGCCTTATCGGCCTGGATGCGTCATCAGCGCCGCGGGCGTTATGAACAGTGCCTGCATCGATGCTACAGGGCAAAAGTTAATGAACGCCTATTTTGCGAGCGCTCCGGCCAACACCGACCCGACAACGGTTCTAGGCGGCTGGAACTTCGTAACTTTGGTCACGCAGCACCTCAACCAGTGGCAGAACGTGGCCCGTGTCGACTGGTCCATCAGCGACAACACCAAGTTCTACGTGCGCGTTAACACCTCGAAAGAGGCCGCGAATAACCCGATGGGCGTCTGGAACTCCAGCACCGGCAACCAGGTTATTCCGGCTCCCACAACCGACGACGCCGCCAACTCGGCGACCGACATCGCAGGCTCCTTGACCAAGATCTTCTCGCCGACCCTGACGAGTGAGACCTCGGTTGCCTGGACCGTTACACAGATGCCCAACGCTCCCGCCGATCCGTCCAAGGTCGACCGTACCGCGCTCGGCCTTCCACAGACGGTCTTTGGCGAAGAACTCATGCCGTCCATCACCAACTACTGGTCCTCCGCCCCAGGCATGGGACCGGGTGGATGGTACAACTCGAAGGAAAAGCCGTATGGGATGGTTGCCCATAAGCTCACGCCTAGCGCCAAGGAGACTGTGACCAAGGTAATTGGTGCACACACGCTCAAGGCAGGTGGCTATTATGAGTTCATCTCAAACAAGCAGGATAGCTACGGCGGCTTCGGCGGTTCCGTTTGGCTTGGCGGCAATTGGGGTGGCAGCACCGGCAACACCTATGCCGATTTGTTGTTGGGCATGAACATTAACGGCTATTCAGAGAACCAGCGCCCCCCGCTCATTGGCAATAAGGAAACGCAGGCGCGCTTCTTTGTCACCGATCACTGGAAGACTACCCGCAGACTGACGATGGATTTCGGCGTTCGTTTCGACCACATGGGTGCACCGTATACCAGCGGCAAAATCGGCGTCGCCACATGGGAAGAACAAATGTACGACAACGATCCGGCCGCACTGAACCAGCACACCGGTATCCAGTGGCACTCCATGAACCCGACCCTTCCTCTGGGCGGCGTTAAGTCCCGTATGTTCTTCTACTCACCTCGCTTCGGCCTCTCGTACGATTTGAGCGGCAAGGGCACAACCATTCTGCGCGGCGGTTTCGGCACTTTCTACGCGTATAACGGCATCAACGGTACCGACAACGACAACGCATACGTCAACGCCGAGGCTGAAGCCGAGGGTGCAGGCTCCATCAACTGCCCGCAGTCCAATTGCCCGGTATGGGAACTAACTACTGTCACGAACCCATACACTGGACAACCGAACCCTGGCATTGCCCCGTACGCCAACCATCCTCTGCCTGCCGGTATTCCGTCCGGACTCCAGGGGGTCAACGTAATCGACCCGAAAGTAACGCAAAACCCGTACGTCACCACGTACAACCTGCAAATCGATCAGATGCTGCCCTGGAAGGTGATGGTTGAAGCCTCCTACGTAGGCAACTACGGCAACGACAACATTTTGACCGAGGATATCAACGCGATTCCGGCGGGCACCATTTCTGAAACCGACTACCTGGCCTGCACCAATAATTCAGGCGGCAGCAACTGCAACTATGACTCGGGTGGCTCTGCCGGTGCTCCGTCCACTAACCCACGCCCACGGAAAAACTATGAGGGCATTACCGATACCCACATTGCTTATCCCACGCAGTACGACGGTCTTCAGCTCAGCGCACACCGCTCCAGCGGTATCCTCTTCCTGCTGACCAATTTTGCATGGGCTAAGTCCTACAGCGTCAACACCATTGCCGCCAGCCTTCCTGACATTGGGAATAACGAATACTGGGGCGTTTCAAGCAACAACCGCAAATTCACCTTTAACGCCACCTATACTCTGACCGAGCCGAAGTTCAATCTGAGCCATGCAATGGATCGGATTGCCAACGGTTGGCAGATCTCTGGCATTACTCAGTGGACCAGCGGCCCGAACCTGAACTCCAACGCCGGAAACAACTACTCTTATGGTTGGAACGCCGATACGCACTATAACACTAGTGGCGCTCAGATTACGGACGCAACGCACGATGCCATCAATCAGATCGGCGCCGACTCGGCAACTCTGTTCCCGACGATGGTTTGCAACCCGGCAATTCACAAGAACAACGTCAAGATCAGCTCTGGTGGCACGACAGAGACTGGCGTTCAGTTCCTTAACCAGGCATGCTTCACACCCACCGTGCAAGGTTTGGGCAGCACGCACACAGCGTACTGGCCAGGCCCCGCGTACACCGATAGCGATCTTGGTATCATGAAGACCGTCAAAATCAACGAGCGCCAGAACATCCAGCTCAAGGCTCAGGCGTTCAACTTCTTTAACCATCCGCTGTGGTCTTTCAACGGCAGCGATTACAATCTGCAGACCGGCTTCAACGGGCTAACATACAACCAGTCAGGTGCACTTGCAACAACAGAAGGATCGTGGAACAAGTCGGCATTCTTCGGCTTGGCCACCCTGCGCACTGGCCATCGTTCCGTGCAGTTGGAAGCCCGTTACTGGTTCTAGGTCTTTGACCGTCTGAACCTGTACGAATGTTGCAAATCCCAGGTCCCCTCGCGGGACCTGGGATCCATCAACCTAATCTCAACCTTTTGGGCGGCCCCTCGGGGCCGCCCAAACTATATAATGGCTGCGGAACAGCTCCGGGACATGACTATGAAATGGGTAGTTGCGATTTTGTTTGTTGGCGCTCTTGTGGCCCATGCCGCGCCGGAAAATACCTCCTTCCTGCAGATCTCCCAACAAGCCGAGTCAGCGCGTGAGGCCAATCAGCTTCCCCAGGCAATCAATCTCTATCAAAAGGCTTTGCAATTGCGCCCCACCTGGTTTGCGGGTTGGTGGGAGGTTGGAAGCATCTACTACGATCTGGATCTTTATTCCGACGCGCGCGGAGCCTTTCAGCACGCGCAGGCCGATGCCAAAATGCAAGCGCCTGCCGATGCTTTTATGGGACTCTGCGAATATGAGCTGCGCGATTACCCCGCAGCGCGGACGCACTTGAGCAAGTGGCGCGCGGCCGGCGAGCCGGGCGGTCCATCCGTCGCCCATGTAGCCAATTTCCGATGGGCTGAGCTGCTTATCCAGGATGGCCGCTTTTTTGAATCCCTCTCTTTGCTCGACAAAATGGCGCTGGAAATGGGGCCAAATCCCTCCATCGCTGAAGCCATGGGGCTGGCCTGGATGCAAATGAAATACGTACCGGAGACCTATCCGCCAGAAAAGCGCGAGATGGTGTGGCTGGCCGGGACGGCGGCCTTATGGCTGTCGGTGAACAAGCATCTGGATTATTCCATGGTGTACCTTGACCGCTTGACGAGCCGGTATGGCGATCAGCCCAATGTGCACCTGCTGCACGGCTTTGTGGATGAAGCGGCAAAAGACACCGACGGGGCAATCGACGAAGACGCGAAGGAATTAAAGATTTCGCCGAATTCGATTGCGGCCATGGTTCAATATGCCCTGCTCTGTGCCGACGCCGGCAAGCAACTGGATGAGGCGGATGCCGCGGCCCACAGGGCGCTGACCCTGGAGCCCGGCAGCATGCGCAGTCACTTCGCCCTGGGGCGGGTTCTTGTGGCGGAAAAGAAATGGGCCGAGAGCGCAATTGAGCTGGAAAAGGCCGAGCAGCTATCGCCAAACGTATCCAAAGTGCACTATCAACTCGCCCGGGTCTACTTGAAGCTTGGCCGTAAACAGGATGCGCAACGGGAGTCCGCCGCATTTCAAGCTCTTGAACGAGCGCAACCCATCCCCGGAGTAGTAGAGCCCGACAGCCCGATCCAAAGCACGGAAGGACCAAGCCAATGATCGCGGCAACTGCATTGTTCGCTTTGGCGATGAGCACAATGGCGGCTACGCCGGATCAACCGGCGCACCATGCCTCAGGCGCGGCGTCGCAGGCGCGGTCGTTTGGTCAGATCTCGACGGCGGCCATGAAGGCTTGGAACGAGAAGCGCGACAAGGACGCCATGGCGCTCTTTCGTCAGGGACTCAAACTGCACCCTGATTGGAATGAAGGTCTGTGGTATCTGGGCGCAATCCTTTACGATCACGACCAGTACAGCGATGCACGCGATCAACTGCGCCGCTACCTGTCCCTGAATCCGAAGAACGGAGAGGGATGGGCTCTGGTGGGCCTGAGCGACTACAAGCTCCGCGAGTTCACCCATGCCGCAGAGGACTTGAACCGCGCGGTGCAGAATGGCCTGGGAGGCCACTGGGACCTGACCGGGCCATCCTACTATTTTTCCGCGCTCCTGCTCACGCGCGACGGTCATTTTGCCGAGAGCTCACAGCTCCTCTACGTGTTGAAGGATGGGGACGATGGGCGAACCCGCGTCGACGTGCCTCTTGAAGTGCCGATGGGGCTGAACGCGCTTGGCTATGCCATGCTGCCCGAGGAGGTGCCGGCAGACCTCGTGCCGCTTGCGCGTCAGGCTGGCGTGGCGACCTTTGCACGCTTTGAGGGACGGCCCGGCGAGGCCAAGAACATCTTTGAGCAGCTGCTGAAACAATATCCAAACGAGCAAGGGTTGCATTTTCAGTTGGGCTATCTGCTTCTGCTAGAGCACTCCGCCGATGGCGTCGGAGAGATGCAGAAAGCCATAGCGCTGGCGCCCTACGATTTCGAACCTCTGTTGTCGCTTGCCGACTACTATAACGATACGGGAAAGTACGACGAGGCGCTTGTGGATGTCGATAAGGCTCTGGCGCTTGACCCTACCGTCGTCTCCGCTCACGTTACAAGAGGGCGTATTTTGAACGCGAAGGGAGACACCGCCGGTGCAATCGCCGAGTTTGAGACGGCCAGGAAAGCGGGTACGTCCGACAATCGAGTTCTTTGGGAGCTGGCTCGCGCTTACCGCAAGGCTGGCCGCCAGGAAGAGGCCGCGCAGGTGATGAAAGAATTGCAGCAGCAAAATGCGCTGCCCCAAACCCCCAAGCAGTAGCAACGGCCGTGCGGAAGGGAGGAAAGCGGTGAAGATGCGCATGCAACTGCCGAGAGCTTTTAGCTGCCGGCGAACCCGAACGTGCGTTGCTTTGTTCGTGGCATTCTTGTCCCTTTCCGCCTCGCTATCGGCGCAGCAGTCCTCTCCCGAGGAGATCGTTCGGCAGGCCGAAGCCGCGAATAAAGCGGGAGACCTCCCTCGCGCCATCGATCTTTACACCAAGCTTGTGAACCGGTTCCCAAACGTGGCCGCGGGGCACGCGAACCTGGGCGTTGTGCTGGCCCATGCAGGAAGGTTCGACGAGGCGGCCGCTCAATATCAGCAGGCTCTCAAGCTCGATCCAAAGAACTCCGCTGTCTCAGTCGATCTGGCGATTCTCCGTTACAGGCAGGCCCACTACGATGAGGCGGCGCGCATTCTCGACCCCGTGGTCAAAGCGCATCCTGAAAAAGGGCAGCCGCTGCTCTTGCTCGCCGACTGCTACATGCGTCTGGGAAGATACCACGAAGAGATTGCGCTGCTCGATCCCATTTATGCGCAGGACCCCACCGACAAGACCGTGAGCTATCTCCTCGGCCGCGCACTGCTCTCGGCTGGCGATGTGCAGAGAGGATCGGCCGTCATCGATCCAATCCTGCGCGACGGAACTTCAGCAGATGCGGACTTGCTGATTGGCGCGCGGCTTTATGCGGCGA
>CAYZVG010000122.1:0-8503 GCA_964481595.1 uncultured Occallatibacter sp.
CGAGGCCGGCGAGAGCGGGCGCGCAATGTGCACCGAGGTAAAGTGCAGCGGAAAGCTGCCGAACTCGTTCGAAACGTGAACGCGCAGAGCGGTTCCGCCCACCGAAAGGTGAACAATCTGCCTCACCGTCGCATCGCGCAGATCGTCGGCCGGAATGGAGTTCTGCGTCTCTGGAACCTGTTGCGATGCGGCCCAACTGGCTACCCACACGCGGGGTTTTGCGCTTGCCTGTGCGTGGGCCATCCCTGCGGCCAAAGCCAGCCCCAGTCCTGCAAAAATGAAAATGCGAATTTTAGATGTCATTGTCCCGTCCAACCATTTACTATGATTCCCGAATTAAATCGCTTTTTCAAAGCGAACCAAGCTTACCATCCGCGAGGCCTCTATGTGTATTCCGTTTAAGTCGTCTGTCCTTGTTGCAGTACTTGCCGGTGCGGTTTCCGCCCTTGCCCAGAGCGCCTCCGCGCCACCGCCGGTCACCTTTACCGCCGATCAAGACCACCAGAACATGATGGATCAGCTTGGCATCAAAGCCCTTCGCCCGGGCCCGAGCGGCGATGAAAAAGCGCCCAACCACGCCAACTACGACGAGTCGAAGGCCAACCCCTATCCCAACGCGCCGGACCCGCTCACCACCAACGACGGCCAGAAGGTGACCACCGCGCAGCAGTGGTGGGACAAGCGCCGCCCTGAGATCGTGGCGCTCCAAGAGAAGTACGTCTACGGCCATGTGCCCGCCAACGTGCCCAAGGTCACCTGGACCGTGAAGTCCATCGATCATGAGATGGTCGGCTTTACCCCGGTCATCGCCAAAGATCTGATCGGCGAAGTGGACAACTCTTCTTACCCGGCCATTAGCGTAAAGATTCACATGACGCTGGTTACGCCGGCCAATGCCAGGGGTCCCGTGCCGGTGCTGATGATGTTTGGCCGCGCCGGTCTCCCGTATCCCAGTGAGCCGCGCGGCGAGGCGCTCGACCGTGTCAACGCCGCCATGAAGGCGCTGCTCATCCAGCAGGACCCGTCGCTCAAGGAACAATTCGCGCAGCATCCCGGCTGGGAGCCCTTCAAGGGCGCTGCCATGTTCCAGATGCCGCAGATGAACGCCGACGGCGATCCGCCCAACGAGAACCAGCTTATCGCCGCAGGCTGGGGCTTCGTTCTCTTCGATCCGTCGAGTGTGCAGGCCGACGACGGCGCAGGCCTGACGCGTGGCATCATCGGCCTGGTCAACAAAGGCCAGCCGCGTTCGCCTGAGGATTGGGGTTCGCTCCGCGCCTGGGGCTGGGGCGCGGGCCGCGGACTCGATTACCTCGAAACCGATCCCGCGGTTGACGCTCACCATGTCGGCATCGACGGAGTTTCGCGCTACGGTAAGGCCGCGCTCGTCACCATGGCCTTCGATCGGCGCTTCTACATGGTGCTCGTCGGCTCTTCCGGTAAGGGTGGCGCAACCCTGCTCCGCCGCAACTTCGGCGAGGCCGTTGAAAGCCTGACCGGTGGGGAATACTACTGGATGGCCGGCAACTTTATGAAGTACGGCGCATCCGAAGCCAAGTTCGGCAGCATGAATCCCGGCGACATTCCTGTAGACTCCAACGGGCTACTCGCTCTGTGCGCTCCCCGCCTCACCTTCGTCAGCTACGGCGATCCCGCAAAGGGCGACGCGCACTGGCTCGATCACGAAGGCAGCTTTATGGCAGCCGTCGACGCCAGCAGGGTCTTTGAATTGCTTGGCGCAAAGGGCCTCGGGGTTGAAGGCGATTACCACACCGCAAAGATGCCGGCCGTCAACGAGGGCCCCATTGGCGGCGAGCTCGCCTGGCGTCAGCACGATGGCGGACATACCGATGCGCCCAACATGAAGTGGTTCATCCAGTGGGCCGACAAGTACATGGGCATCACGCCCAGAACACGCTAAAAACCAATCCAGAAGCGGGCGAATCGCATGTGTCAACAGCGATTCGCCCGCCCTACTGCATCGGCTGGCGCAGAATCGTCTTCAGCTTCTCTGGCGCTGTGCGTCGCGGATCGCTCAGGTAAATCTCGTGGTGTTTTCCGCGGAGTTCCTTGCCGGCCGCGTGAATAAATTCGTGCATCCGCGCAATCACCGGCGCCTCCTCTGAGAACGGCCCCACATACAGAATCTGCGCCGCGCTGCCCTCGTCGAGAGTCTCAAAGCGTACGCGGTCGAGCGCTGCCGGATTTTTCTTTTTGCGCACTTCGGCAAACGCTGCATCCACCTGCGCGCGGTTCACAAAGTCCGGTTGCAGAATCATCGCCGTCCACTGCCACTCCGATTTATCCAACTGGTGAAAGACGTGCGGATCGCTGGCCCACCACAGGCCTTCCAGCGGCATCACGCCGTAGTCCGGCGTCTGCTGGTTTTTCTTGAGAGAGAACTTCAAGGTGTAGGAGAGCGAGTAGAGCGCTTCCACCGCCTGTTCAAAGGCCTGCGAATTATTAGGGTCGCCTTCGCCATCCACCATCAGATAGGTCAGCGAGGGAACCTCGACGATCGTGAATTCCCGCGCGGACGGTTGATACAGGTGCTTCCACTTCTTTTTCAGGTCGAGCTTTTCCATAGCGATCTTCCACCAATGTGAAATTTCGCCAAAAGCATAGCACTGCACCTCGCCGGAGCGCTGTGACGTTACGAGCCGAGCGGGCCGGCCGTAAACATGCTCGGCCGGCTGTCTCCGCCTGTCCTTAGCTATACATTCTTATCTCGCTCGACGTGCCGCCCGCGGCAGGAATATAGCACTTCTGCGTGTAGTCCATCACCATGCGGTCGGCATTAAAGCGCCAGCCCAGCGTGCGGATGGTCCGCTTCATGCGATTGATCCATCCCCGCGGCAATCCGTCCCGATCGCGCTGGTAGTAGAGCGGAATCACTTCTTCCTGCAGCACGCGATACAGATCCTCGCCGTCGCGGCTATCGTGCACGTCCAGGTTGGTGTGCGTACGGCCCGCGCCAATCGCAAATCCGTTCAGTCCGTCGTAAGCCTCGGCCCACCATCCATCCAGAACCGACAGGTTCAGTCCGCCGTTCAGCACAACCTTCTGTCCGCTCGTGCCAGAGGCCTCCAGCGGACGGCGCGGGTTGTTCAGCCACACATCCACACCCTGCACCAGGTAGCGGCCCACGTTAATGTCGTAGTCCTCAATAAAAATGAATTTGTTCTGGAACTTCGGCTCGCGCATCAGCTCGGCAATCTGCTGCAGCACGCGCTTGCCCGGCTCGTCGTGCGGATGCGCCTTGCCGGCAAAGATGAACTGCACAGGCCGCTTGGGATCGTTCACCATTGAGGCCAGCAGTTGCATGTCGGCAAGAATCAGGTTGGCCCGCTTGTAAGTGGCAAAGCGCCGCGCGAATCCAATGGTCAACGCGTCTGGCGAGAGCACCTTTGAGAGCTTCTGCAGCGTTGCGTGCGCTTCGTTGCGTCGCTCTGACTGGATGCGTGCGCGGTGGCGCGCAAAGTCGATAAGCTGTGCCTTCAGCGCCAGGTGCGTCTCCCACAACTCGCCGTCGTCCACGCTCTCAATCTTGGCCCAGGTCTTTGCCGTGCCGCTGTGCCGCTGCCAGTCCACGCCCAGGTGCCTGTCATAGAGCCGGCACATCTGCGGAGCCAGCCACGACGGCACGTGAACTCCGTTGGTGATGTGCCCAATCGGCACCGCGTCTTCCGGCCGGTTGGGATAAAGTCCCTTCCACATCGCGCGCGAAACCTCGCCATGCAGCGACGAAACCGCGTTGACGCGCCGTGCCAACTTCAACCCCAGCACCGTCATGCAGAACTGCTCGCCGTGGTCCGTGGGATACTCGCGGCCAAAGCCCATCATGTTCTCGTGGGAGATGCCAAGCTGCTCGCGCAAGGGGCCCAGATGCTCTTCCATCAGTTCGGCGCTGAAGCGGTCGTGGCCCGCCGGAACCGGCGTATGCGTTGTAAACACCACCTCGCGCGGAATCTGGCTGGCCGCGGTGGTAAAGTCCAGGCCCTCTTCCACCATCCGGTCGCGAATCGCCTCGAGCACCGCAAAGCCGCTGTGGCCTTCGTTCAGATGCAGCACGCCAGGCCGTATGCCCATGGCCCGCAGCGCGCGAAAGCCCCCAATGCCCAGCAGAATCTCCTGCCGTATGCGTGTGCGCGCATCGCCGCCGTAGAGGCGCGACGTGGTGTCGATATCCTCCGGCGCGTTGCCTTCAACGTTTGAGTCCAGCAGCAGCAAATCGCACCGGCCCACCTTCACCCGCCACACCTTGGCGCGTATGGTGGTTCCGCGCGTGGGAATCTCCACCACCACCGGCTGGCCGTTGGTTCCAATCGCCGGCTGCATGGGGCAGTGGCTCACGTTGGTTTGCAGATACTCTTCGCGCTGCCATCCCGTCTCGTCCAGCCGCTGCAGAAAGTAGCCCTGCCCGTAAAACAGGCCAATGCCAATCAGCGGAATTCCCAGGTCCGACGCGCTCTTGATGTGGTCGCCCGCCAGTACGCCCAGGCCTCCGGAGTAGATCGGCAGCGACTCATGCAATCCAAACTCGGCTGAGAAGTAGGCGATTGGCCGTGGCCGCAATACGCCCGCATTCCCTGAGCCCCAGGTCTTGTCCGCGTTCAGGTACTCCTGCTGCCGCCGGTAAACGTAGTTGATGCGGCTGTGCAGCGCCAGCTCTGCCGCGCGGCGTTCAATCTCGCCCAGCGGCATCTCGCTCAGCAGCGCAATGGGATTCTGGTTCAGCTGGCTCCAGCGCTTGGGATTCAGGTCGCGAAACAGCGCCACGCAATCGTGATCCCAGCTCCACCATTCATTGTTCGCCAGCGCCCATAGCCGCTCCTGCACCGGCGCAATAAAGCGGTCCAGCGTGCGCGTCTCGCTCACCACCGGGGCCACCTGGACAGCCGCCTCGCCCAGCATGTGCACTTCCAGCTCAGTATAGGTACGCGGCTCCGCCGTCTGCACCACAAGCACACCCTGCAGCACGCCTCTGTCGATCACCGGAACTCCCAGGAACGAGTGGTAGCCCTCCTCGCCGGAGCCGCTGAAGAACTTGTACCGCGGATGGTTGCGTACGTCGCTCACTGAAACCGGCGTCACCTGCTCGGCGACTAGACCGGTCAGTCCTTCATGAAGCGGCATGCGCAGCGCGCCAATCGATTTCGAGTTCAACCCCACTGTCGCCGCCAGAACCACATTCGAGCGGTCCGGCTCAAGCAGATAGATTGAGCACACGTCCGTCTTGAACCGCGTGGCGATCAACGCCACAAGATTCATCAGTGTATCCGCGGGCTTGCCACCCTCCGCCGCAAGGTTCGAAATCTCCTCCAGGGTAAGAACAAGACTGGCTTCGGTTGCTTCGTCGGTTCTGGGCATGTTGATCGGCTCGCCTTTCCTATGGGACAAAAAACGTCATGATCGACACAAAGGCCGCGCCGCAAAAAATGCAGACTTGATTCTGGCCATCGTGCAGGAGTTCGTATTTGGCTTACTGCAGGTTCTTGGGCGTCGAGGAAAGCCCCAAACCGCGCCGCGGAATAGATTTGACGATACCACCATCCTCGCAAAACTGGAATCAGGATGGCATGAGGAAAGCCAGCGGCACACCGCTCAGCGGAGCAAAAGCCAGCGCAGCGCTGGAAAGCCAGCCCAGCACGAAAAAAGCTAGCAGCTAGGAGCTAGAAGCTGCTTTTAGTCTCCCGCCACTTCTTCCAGTTCTGACCCAATGCGCCGCAGCTTCATGAACTTCCACTGCAGCCGGTCAAAGAACAGGTAGACCACCGGGGTGGTGAACAGCGTCAGTGCCTGCGAAACAATCAGTCCGCCCACAATCGTGATGCCCAGCGGCTTGCGCAGCTCCGAACCAACCCCCATGCCGATGGCCAGCGGCAGGCCGCCCAGCAGCGCCGCCATGGTCGTCATCATAATGGGCCTGAAGCGCAGCAGGCAGGCTTTGTAAATCGCCTCCACCGGCGGCAGTCCCTGGTCGCGCTCGGCCTGCAGCGCAAAGTCGATCATCATGATGGCGTTCTTCTTCACAATGCCGATCAACAGAATAATGCCGATCATTGCGATAATGCTCAGATCCGTTCCCGTCACCAGCAGAGCCATGAGAGCGCCCGCGCCCGCCGGCGGCAGCGTGGAGAGAATCGTCAGCGGATGGACCAGGCTCTCGTACAAAATTCCCAGTACGATATAGACGGCGACCAGCGCGGCCAAAATCAGATACGGCCCGTTCTTGAGCGAGTCTTGAAACGCCTGCGCCGTTCCCTGGAAACTTCCGTGAATCGTCGACGGCATGCCCATGTCATGCTCTGCTTTTTCAAGCGCTGTCACCGCATCGCCCAGTGCAACGTTCGGCGCAAGATTAAACGTCAGCGTGACTGCGGGGAACTGACCCTGGTGGTTTACGGCCAGCGCGGTGCGTTGGTTCTCATAGTGCGCAATTGCGGACAGCGGCACCATCTTGCCGGTGGACGACTTGATGTAAATTCCATCCAGCGCCGAGGGGCTGCGGCTAAAGCTGGGGTCCACTTCCATCACCACAAAGTACTGGTTGAGCGCCGTGTACATGGTGGAAACTTCGCGCTGGCCGAAGGCATCGTACAGCACCGCATCGATTGCTGCCGCCGTAATGCCCAGCCGCGAGGCCGTGTCGCGATCGATCACCAGGTTGGTTGCCAGGCCCTGGCTTTGCTGGTCGGTATTCACGTCGGCCAACTGCGGTATCCGCCGCGCCCGTGCCTCCAGTTGCGGAGCCCACGTGTTCAGCTCGTTCAGGTCTTCGTCTGAAAGCGTGTATTGGTATTGCGACGCGCCGCCGCGCGCGCCAATCTGGATGTCCTGCTGCGATTGCAGGTAGAGCGTCGCGCCGGGCACGCTGGTCAGTTTCCTGCGCAGCCGGTTCACTACATCGTCTGCCGTAACGTGGCCGGGCCGGTCCGCCGGCGATTTGAGCGCGATAAACATGCTGCCTACGTTGGTGCTGCCGCCGCCCGGTCCGCCGCCGCCCACAAATGCGCATACTGATTTGATTGCCGGATCCTGCAGAACCATCTGCGCCAGCGCCTGCTGCTTCACGCGCATCGCATCAAAACTGATGTCCTGCGCGGCCATGGTTCTGCCGCCAAGCCTGCCCGTGTCCTGTTGGGGGAACAGCCCTTTGGGAACGATCATGTACAGGTACACGTTCAGCAGCGCAGTACCCACGGCCACGCCCAGTGTCAGCCATTGGTGGCGCAGCACCCAGCGCAGCGCTGAGTCGTATTCGCTATGCATCCAGTTAAAGGCGCCCTCGCTCACGCGATAAATGCGTCCATGCCGTTCTTGACTACTTGCGTCCCGTGACTTCAGAAACCGTGCGCACAGCATCGGCGTGGTGGTCAGCGATACTACCATCGACACGGCAACCGCCACTGAAAGCGTCACCGCGAACTCGCGGAACAGCCGCCCCACGATCCCGCCCATCAGCAGAATCGGCGTGAACACCGCGATCAGCGAAGTGCTCATCGACAGCACAGTGAAGCCGATCTCCTTTGAGCCCCTCATCGATGCTTCAAAGGGATTCATGCCCATCTCGAGATAGCGCGTGATGTTCTCGATCACAACAATCGCGTCGTCCACCACAAAGCCGGTCGCCACGGTCAGCGCCATCAGCGAAAGGTTGTCGATGGTGTAGCCGGCCAGGTACATCACCCCAAACGTAGCCACCAGCGACAGCGGAACCGCGACTGAAGGAATAATGGTGGCCCATATCTCGCGCAGGAACATGAAGACCACCAGCACCACCAGCATTACGCTGATCAGCAGCGATATCTCCACGTCGTGAACGCTCGACCGGATAGTGATCGTCCGGTCCACGGCTACATCGATCTTGATCGTTGGAGGAATGGCCGCCTGCAGATGCGGCATCTCCTTCATCACGTTATCCACGGTCTCGATCACGTTGGCGCCCGGAATCTTGAAGACGATCAGCAGAATCGAGTCTTTCAGCGGAGCCGTCGGGCCTCTGTCGGGATTAATGCCGCTCACGCCCGCCGTGAGAATATTCGAAACGCTGTCGGTCACCGTGCCCAGGTCGGCAACGCGCACCGGCGCGCCGGTCGCCTTGTTGTAGCCCACCACGATCGGCGCATAATCCGCGGCTTTGAATATCTGATCGTTGTCGTAAATCGCCCAGCGGTTCTGCCCGTCCTGGAATGCGCCTTTGGGGCGGTTGGCATTTGCCCCGCTTAGCGCCGTGCGCACCGCTTCCAGGCCAATGCCGTTGTTGCCCAGTTGCATGGGATTCAGCTCGACGCGTACCGCCGGGCTCGAGCTGCCGCCCACAAAAACCTGGCCTACACCCTGAATCTGCGACATCTTCTGCGCCAGAATCGAGTCGGCCATGTCGTAGATCTCGCGCTTCGGCACTACATCCGAGGTCAGCGTCATGATCAGGATTGGCGCTTCTGCGGGATTCGCTTTGCGGTAGCTGGGATTCTGCGGAAGGTAAGAGGGTAGTTGGCTG
>CAYZVG010000123.1:0-8455 GCA_964481595.1 uncultured Occallatibacter sp.
AGACGCGCTGCGCACGCAAACGGTGGTGCTGAGCGGAACGGGAATAGCGCCGCCGGCGTTGAGCGTGAGTCCGTCGAGCCTGTCATTTTCAGCGCAGCAGACGGGAGTGGCCAGCGCTCCGCAGACGATTACCGTGACGAACGTGGGCGGCTTGGCAATGGCGAATGTGGGCTTCCAGACGACAGGAGCGGCAGCGGCCAGCTATGCGGTTTCGAGCACAAACTGCGGCGCAGCGCTGAACAGCGGGAGCAGCTGCGCGGCGCAGATCGTGTTTACTCCGCCGGCAACGGGAGCGATTACGGCAGCGCTTACGGTTTCATCGTCGACGCCGGGAGTTGTGCCCTTTACCGTGTCGCTGAACGGCAGCAGGCTGGTGGGAACGGGAGTGAGTGGCACGCCGGCGGATATCAACTTTTCAAACGTGGGCGTGGGCCAGACGAGTTCTCCGCAGACGGTGACCTTCAGCAATACCGGCGGCATAGCGATCGACTCGCTCACGCTGGCGGTAACGGGGCCGTTTGCGATTGCGCAGAACAACTGCACAATGGCGCTGGAGGCTGGGGCGTACTGCACGGCGACAGTGGTGTTTGCGCCCACGGCGAGCGGATCGGCGACGGGCACGCTGACGGCGAACTCTCAGGGCCTGACGACGCCGGCAAGCATAGCCTTGGCGGGGACGGGCTTTGATTTCGCCGTGGCTACTTCGGGATCGAACTCGCAGACTGTGGCCGCGGGGCTGACGGCGTATTACACGGCGACCATCAATCCGGCGAATGGGGCTTCAGGAGCATTTACCTTCTCGTGCGGTACGCTGCCGGCGAATGCGTTGTGCCTGTTCAACCCCGCAACCACGACGGTGAACGCCGGCGCAACGGGTTCGGTGACGGTGGAGATTTCTACGGGGGCGTTTACATCGGCGCGGGCCGAGCGCCCGGCGGAGTGGACGGCGGTTCCGCTCGTATGTGGACTGCTGGTGTTGCCGTTGGCACTAAGACGGCGGCGGAAGGCGTTTTGGATGGCGCTGCTGCTGGTGCTGGTTGTGGCAGGAGCAGCTACCGGCTGCACGAGTTCCGGCGGGTCGATCAAGAGCGGGTCAAGCGGCTCCGGAGATAGCGGAGGCACGCCTGCGGGGACGTATTCGATTCCGGTAACGGTGACTTCGACCGGGGTTTCTCATACGGTGACGGTGACGTTGACGGTGGATTGAGGCGGGAAGTGGCCTCCGAAGCAGGGATCGGCGTGCGGCTATACTTTATCTTCGGGGAAAAAGACAGCGGGGAGTAGGACGCAGGGAAAAAAGGACGGAATGACCGCCAAAGTTACAGTGGAAGAAGTGGAGCGCGTGGCCGAGCTGGCTCACCTGGAGCTGACGCCGGATGAGACCGGCCGCATGCTTACCGATCTGAACGCGATTCTGGATTACATTGCCGAGTTAAACGAGCTGGACACCAAGGGCGTTGAGCCGCTGGCCCAGGTAAGCGAGCTGGGAGACGCTGTGGGCGCAATGGCTCCGCGGCTTGACCGGTTGCAGCCCTCGCTGCCGCGCGCGGCGGTGATGCCCGAGGCGCCGGAGAGCGATGGAGCGTTCTTTAAAGTGCCGAAGGTGATTGAACGGTAGTGAACTGACTTAGAGACCGAACGGTACTTGAGGGATTGCGGATTGGCGAACGAGATAAAGGGCACGGAAACGACTGTGGAGAGATTTGTTGAGAAGCCGTTGACGCTGGCGGAGCTGCGGGAAGGGATTGCCAGCGGCCGGGTGAAGGCCGTGGAACTGGCCCAAAGCTACTACGAGCGGATCGAGCAGAAGAATGCGCGGCTCAATGTGTATCTGAGCCTGACCAGGGAGCGCGCGCTGGAGCAGGCCGCGCGGGTGGACGAGATGGCCGCGAAGGGCGATCCGCTGCCGGTGCTGGCGGGCGTCCCGGTGGGCATTAAAGATGTGCTCACGATGAAGGGCGCGCCGGCGACCGCGGGATCGAAGATTCTTGAGGGGTATCATCCCCCGTATGACGCAACGGCGGTTGCCAGGCTTGAAGCCGCGGGCGCGGTGCTGCTGGGCAAGGTGAATTGCGACGAGTTCGCGATGGGCTCGTCGAACGAGAACTCGGCGTACGGGCCGGTGCGCAACCCTGTGGATACCGAGCGCGTGCCGGGCGGCTCGAGCGGCGGCTCGGCGGCGGCGGTTGCGGCCAACCTGGCAGTGGCCACGCTGGGCAGCGACACTGGCGGATCGATTCGCCAGCCGGCGAGCTTTTGCGGCGTAGTGGGCGTTCTGCCAACGTATGGGCGGGTTTCGCGGTATGGACTGATTGCGTTTGCTTCGTCACTTGACCGTGTGGGGCCGTTTGCGGCCAATGTGCGCGACGCGGCCACCATGCTGGGAGCAATTGCGGGCGAGGATCCGAGAGACGCCACCAGTTCGCCTGCGCCGGTGGCCGACTACGCCGCAGAGAGCGACAAACCCGCACATGGACTGCGGATCGGCGTTCCCAAGGAGTACTTTGCCGAGGGACTCGACCCCGAAGTTGGCGCGGCGATCGAGAAGGGAATTGCGGCTCTGGAAAGCGCGGGCTGCGTGGTAAAGCCGGTTTCGCTGCCGCATACCAAATACGCGGTGCCCACGTATTACTTGGTGGCGACGGCGGAGGCGAGCGCGAATCTGGCACGCTTTGACGGCGTGCGCTACGGGTATCGGTCGCCCAATTCGGCGACTCTTGCGGATATGTACTCGCACTCGCGCGACGAGGGGTTTGGCGCGGAGGTAAAGCGGCGCATCATGCTGGGAACCTACGCGCTCTCTGCCGGCTACTACGATGCCTACTACCTGAAAGCGCAGCAGGTGCGGCGGCTTCTGGCCGAGGAGTATCTGCGGGCCTTTGCCGAGGTGGATGCGATAGTGTCGCCCACCGCGCCGACGCCGGCATTCAAGCTGGGCGAGAAGACGGGCGATCCGCTGGCCATGTATCTGGCCGATATTTATACGGTAACGGCGAGCCTGGCGGGCATTTGCGGAGTGACAGTTCCCTGCGGTGCGACCAATGCGGGGCTGCCGGTGGGCATGCAGGTGCTGGCCGCCCATCTGAACGAGGGAACGGCTTTTCGTGTGGCGCGGGCTGTGGAAGCGGCAGGGCTGTAGAGGTTATCGACTTTTAGCGGCGCTGCCCGCCGGTATATGTCGCTAGGGCCTCTTAATAAAGTTCTTTGTAAAATGGCGCGAAAGAACAACCGCGGATTCTTCGCTCACCACCCCCAAACTGAAAAGCGTTTGGGGCCCCTTTCGCTCAGAAGAATGACAGTCTCAGTTTAGTGATGAATTTTAGAGACAAGACACCAGGAGGCTGAACGAAGATGATCGGCTCCGGACGAGTGGCGGCGGCAGTGGCAGCTTTCGCAATGGCTGTGACCATGCAGGCTGCACCGCGCAAGGTGCATACCGTTGCGCTCGGCGTGGCCAAACGGGTTCCCTACTCGACGGCTGGAGATCCGGCGGGGGCGCAGGCAGGGGAAACCTACCTGAAGATTCGTCCGCTGGTGGTGGACGGCCTGGTAAAAGAGTGGACGACGGGCGAAGCGCACGATGTGACGGACCGCAGCTTTGTGGTGCGGCGTGTGATTCGGCTGAACGACGAGCTTCCCGGTGACAAAGCCGGCAAATGGGTGTGGCAGCGGGGCCCGTGGCTGATGGTGGATCGCGTGACCGGTAAAGTGACGGCGCTGAAGCTGCCGGACTACGACCCGGGCGTGAGCCAGGTGAGCTGGTTCCGCGACTATGGGGCCTACTGCGGACTGACGGCGACGGGAAAGAGCCTGTATGCCGTGGTGGCGCAGATCTCGGCGCGTCGGCCGGTGCTGGCCAAGAAGATCTCGGCGTTTGACGCGGCCAGCCAGACTTCTCCTGCATGCGGTCCGCCAGACTGGCAGCGGGAGCCGCTGCGGATTACGTTCAATCCCACGGGCAAAACGGCGGTCAGCTACGACATTGTGCCGGACTCGGCGGTGCTGGTCGAGGATACGACCGACGACGCGGATGCGCCGGCAGCGGCATCGGACGCGAAGGCGCAGTAACTGGGCGGCGAGTCAGCAAGACAGCGAGTCAGCGCGCCTCCGGCGATTTGCTTTGCGGGCTTAGCGTCTTTGTTCTGAATGGAAGTGCCAGAGCACCCAAAGCATAAAAATGACGGCTGGAATTCCAGGAATAAGCCAGAACGACTCTGAATGAAATTGGAAGATATACACGGACTTCCTCCTGCCTTCCACTGCGGAGAGAGTCTGTGCGGCTGGCCCGTTCCAGGGTGGAGAGCGCTATGAATCCAGAAGACGCCTTATTCGGTAAGGGAGGAGTAGCCGAGCCGTAAAGTCTTTATAAGTGGCAATGGTCCGGGGGAGGGTGCATGGCGCGCGCATACCGGCCCTGCACAGAGCGCCTTGACACGCTATAGGGCGCGCGTATCTTATCTCTCTAGGCAATCTTTCTGGGATCCGGCTGGAATGGACAAGGGCTGAACGGTTTGGTTTCTGTGGCCGGGTTGCCGGAAGAGAGCTGTGTCGAACAGGAAGCAGACGGCGGTAGGGCTCAAGCGACGAGCGAGCGCGGGGTGAAACAGGAGTCCCGGGTACGCATCAATCTTGCCCTCCTTCCAGAGCCTGAGCTGGAGTTGATCCTCGGCCAGGACATTTCCCGGAGACAAATTTATGTGCGGGCGCATGAGCCAATGGCGTGCGCCTGTGCCCTGAACGGAAGTTTGGTTTGGGGCGGAGCAAAGGATGAGTGTGGCGATAAGTTTGGCAGCCTTCATGGCAGTTCCGGCGGCAGCGGGTGGAGGCATTCTACCGATGCTGCCACTTTTGCTGTTGATTCCCATCATGTACTTCCTGATGATTCGTCCCCAGCAGAAGCGCCAGAAGCAGTGGCAGTCAATGCTGAGCTCGATCAAGACAGGCGACCGCGTAACAACCGCGGGCGGAATCAGGGGAATCATTCTTTCGATCAAGGACGACTCGATCGTGGTTCGCGTGGCCCCGGACAACCTTAAACTGGAAATAGCCAAGAGCGCGATTGCCTCGGTCACCACCGAGGATACTTCCGGCTCCTAAGCCGAACCTCCGGTCAGAGCACGTTTGTACGATTAGAAACAGAGAAACGGAAAAATGAAGAAGAATCTCAAAAACAAGGTTGTCCTGATTATCGCGGTGCTGCTGGTGTTTCTGTACGGCATCTTCGGAATCCCGTCGGGTGTGAGCGGCAAAGCCCTGCTGGATGCGATCGGCAGCCGGATTCACCTTGGCCTGGATTTGCGCGGCGGCGTTCACCTGATTCTGCAGGTGGAAGTGAAAGAAGCCGTGAACACCGAAACCGACAACACGGTTGCCCGCGTACAGCAGGACCTGAAGACCGCGAGCCTTGGTTTCTCGCAGGTCTACAAGCCAAATCCGCTCAAGCCCGACGAGTCGGGCCGGCCGGAGCTGATCCAGGTGGATGGCGTTACGGCGGCGAATGCGAGCGCGGTGCGGTCGCTGCTTGACCAGAAGTACTCGAGCGAGTACGACGTGGCGGGCGGCAACGACACCAGCTTTACGCTGACGATGAAGCCGCAGATCGAGCAGGCCCTGGACGAGAAGACCGTTCAGCAGGCGATCGACACGATTCGCGACCGCGTGGATTCACTGGGCGTGAGCGAGCCGACGATTCAGGAGTACAACCTGGGCGCGAATCAGATCCTGGTGGAGTTGCCGGGCATCAGCGACATCGACCGGGTAAAGACGATGATCTCGTCGACGGCAAGACTGTCGATTCACGCCGTGGTGGGCGGACCGTATCAGGATGAAGCCGCGGCTCTGGCTGCTTCGGGCGGCATGCTGTCCTCCGATCAGGAGATGGTGCATGGCTCCGGCGCGCTGGCCAGCGGCTCGGACTCTGACAGCGTGTACGTGCTGGACCGCGTCGCGGTTGTGGCCGGCAGCGACTTCCGCTCCGCCGACCCGAGCACGGACCAGAACGGCATGAAGGACGTGAAGTTCACTCTGACCAACGAGGCGGGCGACAAGTTCTACGACTACACCAGCGCCAACGTGGGCAAGAGCATGGCAGTGGTGCTGGGCGGTCGCGTGCGCGAAGTGGCCAACATCAAGAGCGCGATTCGCGACAGCGGCGAGATCTCGGGCAGCTTTTCGCAGGAGGAAGTGGATATGCTGTCGAAGATGCTGCGCACCGGCGCTCTGCCGGCCTCGCTCAACTACCTTGAGGACCGCACGGTGGGCGCATCGCTGGGCCAAGACTCAATCCGCGACGGTGTGACGGCGGCGATTGTGGGCGTGCTGGTGGTGATGGCCTTCATGCTGATCTACTACCGCGGCTCGGGCATCAACGCTGACCTGGCGCTGTTTCTGAACCTGGTGATCCTGCTGGGCTTTATGGGATTCTCGAAGTCCACGCTGACACTGCCGGGAATTGCGGGCGTGATTTTGACCATCGGCATGGGCGTCGACTCGAACGTGCTGATCTTTGAGCGCATCCGTGAAGAGATCAGGGCAGGCAAAGCGGCTTCTGCCGCTGTGGACCAGGGCTTTGCACACGCGTGGGTGACCATTGTGGATACGCACGTGACGACCATTGTTTCGGCGGCGATTCTGTTCCTGTTCGGCACCGGGCCGGTGAGAGGTTTTGCGGTCACGCTGACCTTTGGTCTGCTGGCCAACCTGTTTACGGCGGTGTATGTGTCGCGGGTGATCTTCGAGGCGCATTTGAACAAGCTGAAGCAGGGCGAGATGGTTTCGATTTAACAGCAGCTATTAGCTGCTAGCCTCTAGCTTCTAGCCCCCTGTTGGTGGAACCGTCGATTGAGGCTCCCGCGAGGAATGGCTAGAAGCTAGAAGCTAGAAGCTAGAAGCTCAGAAGAAGTGGAGAGAACCAGTGGAACTGTTTCACGGCGTGAACGTGGATTGGCTGGGAAAGAAGTGGTACTTCCTTGCCTTTTCGATGGTATTCAGTGTTGCGGGCATCATCTCGATGGCCATGCACTATGCGGGCACGGGCAGCCCGGTTCCCTTGAGCGTGGACTTTAAGGGCGGCACTCAGGTACAGGTGCAATTTCAGCAGTCGCCTGACTTGGGCAAGATTCGCCAGGCGACCCAGGAGGCCGGCATCAAGGATGCCAGCGTGGTGACCTTCGACGATCCCAGCAAGAATAATGTGCTGATCAGCCTGCCCGAGCAGACGAACGAAACAACGCTCGACCAGGGCCGCCAGGCGATTTCCGACGCGCTGCTGTCGCACTACGGCAACTCGTTTACGGTACAAAATGTACAGGTGGTGGGCCCCACGGTGGGCAAGCAGCTTGTGCGCAAGGCGATCCAGGCTACGCTCTACTCCATGCTGGGGATGCTGATCTACCTGTGGTTCCGGTTCCAACTGATTTACGGCGTAGCGGCCGTGGTGGCCTGTTTCCACGACACGCTGATTACCGTTGGCGCGTTTGCGCTGCTTGACTCCTTCGGCTTCAAGGGGCTGGAGATTAGCCTGACGGTGATTGCGGCCATTCTGACGCTGGTGGGCTACTCGATGAACGACACCATCGTGGTGTTCGACCGCATCCGCGAAAATCTGCGGCTGAGCCGGCGCGAGGCGCTGCACGATGTGGTGAACCGCAGCATTAACCAGACGCTGAGCCGGACGGTGCTTACTTCGGGACTCACGTTCTTAACGGTTCTTTCGCTGTATATTTTTGGTGGACCGGTGTTGAAGGGCTTTTCATTCGCGCTGGTGGTGGGTATTCTAATCGGAACCTACTCATCGATTGCGGTGGCGGCTCCGATGCTGGTTGCATGGCAGGACTGGCGGAGCGGCAGCGGGAAGGCAGTTTCGTTACCCGCGGCCAAGCGCGCCCGGGTTTGACGAAAAGTGCCGGGATTGCGCCGGCGACTTCCCGCAGTGCGGGATGACCGCAGGCAAGCATTTTCCGGGTTCGGCCTGTAGCGCGTTGCCGGGGTTTGAAACGGCGCAATTTGAACCATGCAATGCAAGAAACAAACGTTGAAGCTGCGCGGTTTAGCAGCAGGTTTTGCAGGGAAAGCGTGCTTCTGATAAGGTGGACACGCTTCTATAAGACGAATTTCAGGTACGGGAACATTTGCGGTTCCCGCGGTGTCTAAGTAGGAGTAACAAACACTCGATTCGAGGCTGGCCATGTTTGAAGATTCCACATTTGAATCCTCCGGCAGGATTGCAAAGGCCAACAAAAGCAAGTATTGGATGATGGTCACACTCATCATCAATGGCTCGATTTTGTTGATCATGATCCTGATTCCGTTGATCTACCCAGAGGCGCTGCCGAAGGGCGCTATGCAGACGCTGTTGATTGCGCCTCCGCCCCCTCCGCCCCCGCCCCCGCCCCCGCCTCCTCCACAGGCCGTACACATCGTTCATGTTCAGTCTGAAATGATGAACAGCCAGCTT
>CAYZVG010000124.1:0-8419 GCA_964481595.1 uncultured Occallatibacter sp.
TCCTGCCCACCTTGAAGCACTGAGCCTGCAACTCGGCAGCGATGAAGTGGCGGGGATGACGAATGTCTTCGTCATTGGCGGTGAAAACCTGCCGGCTGAGAGCCTGTGGATGTGGCGGGAGTTTGCACCCGCAACACGCCTCATCAATGAATACGGGCCCACGGAGACGGTGGTGGGCTGCTGCGTCTACCAGGTGCAGCCCGGCGATCCGGCGAATGGTCCGGTGCCTATCGGCCGCCCCATCGCCAACACGCAGCTTTACATCCTCAACGAGAATCTTGAACTGCTGCCGCCGGGGGGGATGGGCGAGCTGTATATCGGAGGCGCTGGCGTAGCGCGCGGCTACCTGAACCGGCCCGAGCTGACGCGGGAACGCTTTCTGCCCGACCCGTTTTACGGGCAGGCCGACGCCCGGATGTACAAGACCGGCGACCTGGCCCGCTATCGCCTAGACGGCGTGATCGAATACATGGGCCGCGTGGACAACCAGGTGAAGGTGCGCGGCTACCGGATCGAGTTGGGAGAGATTGAGGCGGTTCTGGCTGGTCATCCCGCCGTGCAATCGTGCGCCGTGCTGGCGCGGGAGGATAAGCCCGGCGACAAGCGGCTGGTTGGTTATCTGGTGGCACGGGATGGCAAGCCGCCGGTGACAGGCGAGTTGCAGAGCTATCTTAAAGACCGGCTGCCGGAGTATATGGTCCCGGCAAAGTTTGTGGTCCTCGACGCTTTTCCGCTGACCCACAACGGCAAGGTCGACCGCAAGGCGCTGCCCGCGCCGCCGGCCGAGGCTGCGCAGCCAGGCAGCCAGACAGACGCTCCGCGCAACAGCACAGAAGAAGCGCTGGCAGCAATCTGGAAAGAGATGTTCAAGCTCGACCATGTCGGTATCCACGACGATTTTTTCGACCTGGGCGGGCATTCCCTGCTGGCCATCAAGGTTATGTCGCGCGTCCGCGACCAGCTCGGCATCGACCTGCCGGTCCTGAACCTGTTCGAGAATCCCACCATTGCCAGCCTGGCGGTGAACTTGCAGCAAGCTATGGCCGCGAATGCGCCGGAGGGCTCTGAAGAGCCTGCTCAGCCAGCGCGCGAACCAGAGGAAGGCAGGAAACACGAAGAACGCCGCGGTTTGATGCCGTTCTATTTTGGAGAGGCGGATGCACCGCTGTTTGGCGTGTACTCGCCGCCGAATGCCGCCGTTGCCAGAGACACCTCAGTCTTGATCTGCGCGCCCATCGCTCTCGAGCACATGCGCACGCACTACACGATTCGTCTGGTTGCACAACAGCTTGCAAGAGCAGGATTTCCTGTGCTGCGTTTCGACTACCACGCGACCGGCGACTCCAGCGGTCAGGTCGGCCCCGGCCAGTTTGACCAGTGGATTGGCGACGTTGGGCTTGCCGCGCGCGAACTTGCCGAACGATCGGGCGCACACAGTCTCACTGTCGTGGGACTACGGATGGGCGCGGCGATTGCGGTCGAGGCGCTGGCACAGAAGGCGATAAGAGCAAACAGTCTTTTACTGTGGGATCCGGTCGTCTCCGGACGAGAGTACCTCTCTACGCTCGACAGGCTGCATGCGGAGTTCGTGGCCGAACGCAAGAGGCCGCTCAAGCCCACGGACGAACTGCTGGGCGCGCGTTTCCCCCAGGATCTACGGACCGCGATCGAGGGCGTGGATGTTGCCGGCCGCATACAGAATGCCGGCGTCAGTAGAGCGTCGCTCGTCGTCTCTGAAGATCTGCCCCAGTACGTCACGCTGCTCGGCGCGATGCAAGACCGATGGCCAGAAGCGGCACTTAGAAAAGTGGACGACCCTATTGATTGGACCAGTCTGAAGGCTGTGTTTCGGGCGCGCATCACTGGACCCATTGTGCGGGCCGTTGCTGAGGCGGTGGAGAGCTTGTCATGAAACAACGCCCATGCCAGTTCGGACCCGAGCATAACCTCATCGGCATTCTCACCGAGCCCGATGCAAAGGATCTGCGACCCGATGCTCCCGCCATGCTGATGCTCAATGCGGGATTGCTGCATCGCGTTGGGCCGCAGAGAATGGCGGTCGATCTCGCGCAACGTCTTGCCGGCTGCGGAGTCCGCAGTCTGCGCTTCGACATGGGCGGCTACGGCGACAGCGAAGTGGCCGCAGGCGCGCAATCGGATGAGAGCCGCACCTTCACCGACATCAAGAGCGCCATGGACTTCCTTGAGATCGAGTGCGATATTCACACGTTTGTGCTTTTCGGATCGTGCTCCGGCGCAGACAATTCGTTCGCGGTCGCCCTGCGCGACCCGCGCGTTGCCGGTGCGGTCCTGCTGGATGGGCACGGCTACTGGACGCGGAGAAGTTACGCCAACTACTACCTGGCTCGCATTCTTCGTCCGAAAACCTGGGTGAATTTCATCCAGCGCAAACTCTCTCCCGTCGACTTAATAGCGGAGGGACGCGGCGAGCACGAATCGCAGATGCGGCGGCCGTTCGGCGACAAGCTCGAGGTCAGGCACGAGATTCAGACTCTCGTCGACCGCGGCACTGAGCTGCTGTACTGCTATACCGGCGGCGTGTCGCAGTACTACAACTATGCGGGGCAGTTCTACGACATGTTCCGCGGGCTTGCGCCCCGCGGCAAAATCAAAGTGGAGTACTACCCGAACGCCGACCACACGTACACCTTCGCTGAGGATCGCGAGCGTATGTTTGCGGCAGTCGTCGAGTGGTACCGCTCAAGGCCCTGGAAAAACCGCTGACGCTCGGCGCATCTTTTCAGGAATCGTTCTATTCGCAAGCATTGTGATTCCGCGCGGCTTCATGCGCCGCTTGCTCTCACTGGGTCCGGTTGCGGATACTCGATTGGACCATGTTGAGCCAGCAAACGAATCTTCCCCAATACACTCTCGAAGACTACACAACAATCTTTGCCGACCGGCGCCTGCTCCACGGCGTGGTAGCCAAATGGGCAGTCGCAAAGCCGGACGCGGTTGTGCTGCTGAGCGCCGACGGCAGCCGCACGGTGACCTGGCGCGAGTTCGACAAGCTGACGGCGGCGCTGTCGCATGAGCTGCTGCGCATGGGACTGGCCAAAGGCGATTACTTCGCCACGCTTCTGCCTCTCACCATAGATCACGTGCTGCTGGAGTACGCCTGCTTCAGAATCGGCGTTATCGTTGCTCCTCTCGACTTGAGAACCCCCGCGGCTGAGTTGACGCGTATGTTAGCCATCTTCAAGCCCCGCGCGTTTGCGGCTCTCGGCGTTTACGGTCCTATGGATTTTCGCGAGACCTGGCGCACCGTCCAGGCTCAGTGCCCATGGATCGAACACCAGTTTGCGGCCGATTCTGCTGAAGCGATTCCCGGAACACGTCCTTTGGCCTCTATCCTCGAAGCCGCGGCGCAACGTGCGCAGAGTGCGCATTCCGACGCCAAGCCGGCAATTGCTCCCGACGATGGCGCGTTGGTGATCTTTACCACCGGCTCAACTGGATCGCCCAAGCCAGCCCTGCTTTCGCATCGCAACATCACGGTGCAGAACATGTGCATCTCCGGCGCAATCTTCGGCGAGGACCGCGGGCTGCGGGCGCTGGTTCATCTGCCGCCCTCCCATGTGGGCTGCCAGACCGAAATACTGATGACCACCCTGTTCTCGGGCGGTTCCGCCGTTCTGCTGGAGATCTTTGAGGCCACACGCACCCTGCGCGCCATTCAGCAGCACAAGGTGGAGATGTTCGCGCAGATTCCCGCCATGTTCAACCTGATTTGGATGCTCAAGGACTACGACCGCTACGATCTCTCGAGCCTGAAGCTGGTCGCCTTTGGCGGCAACTCGGTATCGAAGGCCTTTGTCGATCGCGTCGCCACCATGGGGCCGGCTATCGGAACCGGGCTTGGCCTTACCGAGTGCGCGGGCTTTTGCACCTACATTGTGGCCGATGCCGGCAGCCACGACTCGCTGGCCAGCTCGCTCGGCTACGCCATGCCCATCTACCCTTGCACCATTCGCAAACCCATGCGCCCGGACGGCGCAGCCGGCGAGGAGCTGCCCGATGGCGAGATCGGCCACGTCTGCTTTCGCGGACCGCAAACGTTTCTCGGCTACGTCAACGATCCCGAGGCCACGGCAAAGACAATTTCAACCGACGGCTTTCTCTACACTGGTGATTTGGGACGAATGACCGCCGACGGCCTGCACCTGACCGGGCGCGCCAAATGGGTCATCAAGTCGTCGGGACATCAGATTTTTCCTGGCGACGTGGAGGCGCACATCCTCGCACTCACCGACAAAGTGGCCAATTGCGTAGTGGTGGGCGCGCCGCACGAGATGGTTTCAGAGGCAGTGGTGGCGCTGGTGGAGAAACGGCCTGGCGTCGAGCTAACCCCAAAAGAGCTTGACCGCCATGCGCGATCGTTGCCGCCCTTTATGCGCCCGCGGCTCTGGATTCTTCTTGAGCCGGGAACGATGCCGTTGAATCGCATCGCCAAGCCCGACCATCTTCGCGCCGAAGAGATGGCGCTGCAGGAGATCGCTCACCTGCGCCAGCACGGCGGGTGGGACCGCAGGCACACGCGGGACTAACTGACAGCGAGGCGGCCGCGCTTCAGATCTGGATCAGCGGCCTGGGCAGGCGCGTATTCGCGCGATCCAGAAAGATCCTCATGCGCAGCGCCTCGGCGCGTTCGACCGCCACCAGCCGCATCTGCCGGCGAATATGATCGCAGTCGTCGATGTGCGCTACAAAGGCCTCGTCGGCTTCCGCATCCCGCTCGAGCCTGGCGATCCGCGCTTCAACCGTCTGGCGAAACCGTGGGCTGATCTCATAACCATCATGGGCGGCGAAGTTGCTGATCACGGCAATCTCCTTAGACCGGAATTGGTGGGCTCAAAATTTCCTATGAAAAGTTCTCAAGTAATTTTGAGTTAAGCCGATGCTAATGAAGAGGCGTGAAAGAGGCCAGATTACGGAGTTGCGGGACTTAGGTAATTAACTGTCCAAGAATTGGACACTTTGCAGTGTTACCTTCTGTTCGCTGTCGCGTTTGAAGACAATGCTGTGGGAATCTTCTGAAGATTCCCACACTCGCCTGCAATCACCCCGGCAAAAATGCTTTCCAAGTGTCCCAATTTCATACACAGAAAGCGCAGGCCTTAGTGTCTGCTCATAATTGTTGGGTGAGTTAGTGGGATTTAGTTTTGCGGCGCCATCGCGTAGTAGCCCCGGCGCACTTGAACCTTCAGGTTGTCGCCCTGGCACTGGATGGCAATCTTTCTGAAAGTTCCATCGAGCTTGATATTCGAGGAAGTGTAGCTGGCCACATATTGTGTGCGCAGCTCGTCGGCAATCTGCTGAAACGCCGCCTCCAGCTTTTTGCCATTATTGCCCACGTCGATCAACCGGCCGCCGGTCTCTTCTGAGATCCGCTTTGCAGCGGAGTAGCCGCTGTAGCCCATGTTGAATCCGCCGTAGAACTCGCGATCGGCGATCAGGATTACGTAGACGATCACGTTTGCTCTTTGCGCCGCGGCAATGGCATCGCCGATCTTGGTGCGGCTGCCTTCATCCTCGCCGTCGGTCAGGATGATGATCGCTTTGCGACCGCTCTCCTGGTTCAGCTTCTCATTGGATGCAAGGTTGATGGCGTCGTAAAGCAGCGTTCCCTTGGGATCGCCGATGGTGGGCACCGTGCCACCGCCTGCGCCGGGAATTCCGCCCGCCCCATTGCCACCCGCGGTGTTGATCTCTGCCTTGTCCATGGCGCGCGCCAGCAGCCGCGGGCTGTTGGTAAAGTCCTGCAGCAAATCCACATTCACATCGAACGAGACCAGAAACGCCTCGTCCTTCGACCGCAGCACACTTTGGAGGAACTGGCTGCCGGCCTGCTGCTCCAGCGGCAAAACGCGCTGCTGGCTGCCGGAGGTATCGAGCAGAATGCCCAGGGTGAGCGGCTGGTTGGTTTCTGCTACAAAGCTCTTGAGCGTCTGCGGCACTTTGTCTTCAAGAACCGTGCAGTCGTTCTTGGTCAGGTGCGGCACCAGCTCGCCGTTCTTGTCCTTGACGGTAAAGAACAGGTCGACCAGGTTCACGTTCACCTTCAAGGTCGTCATCGGTTCTTCGTCGGGCGCGGCAGCGGGAGCCGTGCTCACCGGCGGCGCGTCTGGCGAGGGCGCAAGCTGGCACCAGCCGGCCGCGGGAAACAGCGGCAACCCCAGAACGATCGCGAACACTCCAATTCCTACGCGCATGTCAGGCCCTGGTCGGTTAGACGGAAACCGCCCTCCATAGAGAGCATACCCTGAAGCGATTGCGGCCGCGATTCCGGTCAATACGCAACATGCGGGGCTCTAGCGCGTCTGATACTCTGACAGGTGCAGCGCCGTGCGCGGCGCCAGCCGGTTTGGAGTGTGTCCGCGGGCCATTCTGCGGTAGTTCCGGCGGTCTGGGAGGACGAAATTTCAGTGAAGTTCGGTTCTAGAGCAATTGCGCTGACAGCGCTTCTTGGTTCCAGTCTGTATTTGGGCTCGGCTCCGGCCCAGCCGCAGCAGTCCAGTGTGCCTGACGCTCCGGTGCCCCAGCCTGCGCAACCGTTGACCGGCATTGGCCCAATTACACCGGGCCAGGGTACGACCACTCCCCAGAGCAGATCCGATACAAATCCTGGCACAGCTGCAAGCCCAGCCGCGGCCCCGGCAGCGCCTCCGCAGCAACCTGCCCCCGCGCCCAAGCCCGCCCCGCAGGCTCCCGACACGGTGCAGAAAGAATCCGCTGAAGAGGGCGCTGGCGCCATTACCAAGTTCGTCTCGTACACCAACTATGTCGAGGTTCCCGTCACCGTCAAGGATGCCAATGGCAAGCTGGTGGCCGGGCTCACTCAGCGCGACTTCAAAGTCTATGAAAACAACGTACGCCAGCCGCTCAACGTGTTCAGCGTCGATCCGCGTGCGCTTTCCGTCGCGTTTGTTATCGACCAGAGCCTGACGGCCGATGTGATGGCTAAAGTGAACGAGTCTCTCGGGGCAATTCAGGGAGCCCTCGCTTCCTACGACGAAGTTGCTGTTTTTAAATACGGCAACGGCGCACAGGAGTTAACCGGATTTACCGGCGCGCAAGGCAGCCGGGTGCCCGCGGTGCTGGCCATGGCAAAGTCCGCAGGAACCGACGAGCAGATCCCCACCAACAGCGGCTCACTTTTCGGCTGCTCGATCACCAAGAATGGCAACTGCGTCGATCCCAATCTGCAACCGGGCCGGTCGGCGGGCGGAAACACCTTTGGCAATCTACCCAAGGAGATTCACACTCTCAACGACGCCATTCTTGCCGCGGCCAAGGATCTCTCCACGCGACCCAAAGAGCGGCTGCGTGTTATCTACGTCATCTCCGATGGCAAGGAGTACGGCAGCAAGGCCACGGCCAAGGAAGTTATCCGTTACCTGCAGACCAACAAGATTGCCGTCTATGCCACTGCGGTCGGCGCTTCAGCCCAGTGGGGCGAGGGCTTTGTCAGCCGCTTCCACCTGCCCTTCGAGATGTACGACAACATTCTGTTCAAGTACACCTATGCCACCGGCGGCGATATGGAATCCGAGCGCGGCGTGAACGGCATTGAGCAGAGCTACTCAAAGATTGCCGAAGAGGCGCGCACACAATACACGCTTGGCTATCTGAGCCACCAGTCGGTCTACGACGACAGGTATCGTTCGATTGAAGTAACCGTCGACCGGCCCAACCTGGACGTGATCAACAAGAAGGGCTACTATCCTTCCGGCCAAGACACAAAGTAAGACGGAATGAACGCTTCGGGAGCGTCGGCAGGGCTTGGCCTGGTTTCGGCCGCCACCTGGGGCGGGTCGGATTTCGTGGGCGGCATGGGCGCGCGCCGCTCCCCCGCTCTGCTGGTGGTCGCCTCGGGCCACGTGGTTTCGCTGCTGCTGCTGGCAGCCATCTGTTTGAGCGCCCACATCCCTCTGCCCGGCAGGCACGAACTGCTCCTGGCTGGGGTCGCCGGCCTTGAAGGCTCTCTCTCGCTGGTCCTGTTTTACCGCGCCCTCTCACTGGGAGCCATGGGACTGACCGCCGCGCTCACCGGCCTGCTGACGGCACTCATTCCCGTTCTCTATTCGCTCGCAACCGAAGGTATGCCGGGCCGCCTTACCCTGGCGGGATTGGCGCTGGGCCTGGTGGCGATCTGGCTCATTACACATACGCCCGCAGAGAACGGCCCCGCCTCGCCGCCCGCCGCGTTGCTGCTGGGCGCTCTGGCCGGCACGGGCTTCGGCACGCAGCTCATCTTCTTCAAGATGGCCAGCAGCGGTGGCGTGCTCTGGAATATGACCTCTGCCCGTTTCGCCGGCACGGTGGGCCTTCTGCTGGTGATTCTGGTAAAGCCACCGCGCGGAGCAGGGCGCGCTTTCTGGCAGTTCGGCATCCCTTC
>CAYZVG010000125.1:0-8406 GCA_964481595.1 uncultured Occallatibacter sp.
GGTCCCGGAACCGGACCACGCGCGCCGACCGTGAAGGTATTCACGTTGCTCATGGCGATTGCCGGAATTTTCCCGGCGAGCGTGCGCGGCACGTCAGCACCCAAAGCGAGCGCGCGGAATGCCGTGTGCTCCTGGCTGTGGCGCGAGCAGCTGCATGCGTCTTCTGCCTGCAGCGCACGATTCAGCCAGCCGTCTTCAGTGCTTTTCACGCCGGGCGTTCCCGATTCCATAAAGTCCTGCGCGTCAAAGTGCGAGCGGCTCATGTCTGGTGAGCCGCAGGCGTGCACAATGGCCAGGTGTCCCTGATCGTAAAGCGGCTTGAACGCGGCGAGAGAAGGATGCAGCCCGAAAAATCCGTCCAGGTCCAGGACCTGGTTTTGCGGAATCGCGATGCTCGGCCTCATGTTGTAGTAGTTTTTTTCCTTGTAGGGAACCACAACATTGAGGCCGTCGGCCGCGCCGCGCTGGAAAATCACCACCAACCGCTGCCCCGGCGCCGCTGCGGCCTGCGCCTGACCCAGCACGCTGCGAACAAGAAAGTTTGGCATCGCCGTCGTGCCTGCTACGGCCAGTGCGCCTTTGTGCAGGAAAAATCGCCGATTCATTTGCATCTCCTTAGCTTTTAGCTCTCAGCTGTCAGCTTTCAGTTCATTCTGTTTCCAGCGCAAAACATCAACTGCCCATAAGCAATGTTCACGTGCTGCCGAATTCTGGTTTTCCCGCCGCCAGGCTGACAGCTGAAAGCTGAGAGCTGACGGCTCGGCGCGCTAGCGCCGCTGGAACTCCGGGGAGCCGAGCAGCAATCCTGCCAGCAGCTGATCTTCCCGTTCGTACGCGTCAGGCGCAGGAGCGCGATTCGCGCGCCGTGGCAGCATGACGGGTGCAGCCGCCATCGCATTCTGCGCGCTTTGCGCCTGGAATTGTTCGAGGGCGGCCGTCCGCGTCGCCGCGCTCACCCCGCCGGCCACTAGCAGCGGTTCGAGGCGAGCCTCTTCCGACTCCGGCGTGGGAATAATCTGCTTCGGCGCGTCGTTACTGTCGAGGCTCGCCAGGTCGAGTTCCGGAGCCCATTCCACACTGATCCCCGGCAGCCGGTTAGCCGCCAGCGAGAGCGCAAAGTTCATGCGGTCAACCAGAGCGCCCGTGCTCACCCAATCGGCAGCGTCCCACTTGTATCCCGTGGGAGGCACCGCTCCGTAAAGCGGCATGCCCATTTGCCGCAGAGCATTCACCAACGGCATCATATTGTCGAGGTTGGCGTTGCTGGCGCGCACGGCGGAAACAACAAATTCCAAGGGCGTCTTGACTTTCGCGCGATAATCGCTCGCCGCCCAGAACTCCGGCGAGTGGAACAGCGTCTTCATCACCGTTGGAATATCGCCGCCGCTCGCCATGTACGACTTGGCCATGCGGTCAATCAGCGCCTGCGGCGGATCGTCGCTCACAAACCGGATCGCCAGCTTCCGCGAGATAAACTGCGCCGCGGCCGGTCGCGAGGCCAGCATGTGCAGCAGCTCGCGGCCCTCCATCTCGCCGTTGTCCTTGATCTTTGAGCCCATGACTTTTTTCGTGCCTGGCTCATGCCGGTTGGGATTGAATTGGAATCCCCCGCCGAACTGCGGGCGATCGACCGTCCAGCCGGTCAGAACGCGCGCCACCTGAGTCACATCGGCCTGCGTGTAGCCGCCATTTACGCCCAGCGTGTGCAGTTCCATCAGCTCGCGAGCGTAGTTCTCATTCAGTCCCTGCGGAGCCTTCTTTTGCGAGTCCGGCCGCCGCGTCTCCGCCATCTTTACCCGCTCCGCTGCCAATGAATCTGGCCCGATGCTTTCGGCGTTGTCCAGGTAAATCATCATGGCCGGGCTGTGCGCCACAGCTTCAAGCAAATCCTCAAATTTGCCCAAAGCTAGCGGACGGATCACGTCGCGCTCGTAGCTCACCAGGTAATAAGGCATCTGCTCGTTCTTGCGCAGGAATACGTTGAAGTGATTGAGCCAGAAATCGGTCATCACCTCCTGCAATTGCGCATTCGAATAAATGTCGCGAGTCAGCCGCTGGGCAAACAGCTCCTGGGCCGCCGTCTGTTCGGGAGCCTCAAGGTCGCCCAGGGCCTCCTTGAGCTCCGATGTCATTCCACTCGTGAGGGCTTGGCGCTGTATCGGCCTGAGAGACTTGATGAAGCTTTCAAAGTCCTGCGGCTCCATCGCCTGCAGGCGCCCGATGCGTTGCTGCGGCGGCAGGGCAATGATGCGCGCGATCAGTGCTTCGTCTGCCGGCGGCTGGCTGGCGGCCGTCGGTGGCGTCATTGCGTCCATCTGAGGCGATTGAGCCGCTGCGGACTGAGGTCTTGCAGCCTGTGAGCCGGCAGGCTGTGACATTGACGGGTTCGGTTGCGCCGCGTTCGACGCCATGCCCGCGCCTGCGTCCATGCTCGGGCTCACGCCCATGTTTGGATTGGCGCTCATGGCGGGATTTTGATTGCCGATTGCCTGCGCATTTCCGGAATTCTGGCCCGCACCTGAATTCGCAGCACCCGCAGCAGCATTCGTCCCCGGGGCCGCTTGATTGTCTGCCTTCGCCGTCTTTTTTACCTGGTAACGGTACATCTGGTTTTCATACACCGCACGCAGAGTGCCGTTCTGAGGGATATCGGTTCTGCCATCCGAGGCCTGGCGAATGGTGGCGTTGCTGGGGAAGCGATGCAGGAGCTCAAGCGTGCTTAACTGCATGGCGGGGTACTGCGCAAGGCGCGTATCCAAGTCTTGCTCATCGATGCTTCCGGGCCGCAGTTGCTGATCGAACCATTTCTCCAGTCCCACCTGCTTTACAGCTTCAAGGTCGCCCGCTCTGGGCCCGAAGGTGAAACGGTTCAATGCGTGCAGAATGCGCTCGTCGCCGCGGAGCTGCCCTGACGAGTACTCCGGACGTTGCGCGGCCGGCGCAGGCTCTTTCTCCCCCGCTTGCTGGGCCAGGCCCATTGGGGCAGGGAAGCAAAGGCTATAGCAGAGGACGATGGCCAACGGGCCTTGCAGCGTCTTCATCGAGAGCGCTCCTGGCATGGGGATAGGCCGGCGCTCAGTAGTCGCGCGGCTTGAGCTACCTGTTGGGTCAGACGCGAATTTGAAACTAAAGTTGTGGTGACGAAGTTACCGCCCCACCCGGCTGCGTCCGCCGCTTAAAGGAGATTCTCCGCCCGATCAGCCGACCTTCGCAATAGCACCTTGGCAAAGGAACGCTGCGCGGGGCCGTCAGCGCCCAATTTTCTTTCGGTCCGTTTGCAGATAATTATCGCCCTTCGGCGCACACTGGACTCAGGCTGCAGTCTCGGACGGGCGCCACCGAGCGACCGGACCGGGTCGCCGGCGCTCTCGGGCATTCTTTTATATCCTCCGGGGGTATGTTTTTCGACACAACTCGTTTGGAATCAATAAATCATCTCAGATTTTCGGTCCAAATTCGTTCGTTTTTTGTCAAAATTGTTTGCGTTTCGAGGCAAAACGACCCGAAATTGGCCGCAAAAGGCGTTTCGAAAACGGCTTGAAAAGCCCTCAGTCGCGAAGTTAATGCCTGCCGGCGGCGGCCATGTCAAACAGGAAGGAGAAGAAATCCGGGAGGGAGTTTCAGAGGAGGCGGGAGGCAAATCAAATTTCAGGCTCTTTTGCAGCGTTCCTTGATCACTGCGTGCAGTCGCGCACTCACTTCGGTCGGCAGCTCATAAATCTCGTGGCAGCGATAGATCTCGATTGTCTTGCGTGTGGTATTCAACACTACTTCGCAGTGCCCGCATGAGTGCAGATGCGCCTGGATCTCGATGCGGGTCGCGGCGGCAATGGTTTCGTCGTCGATCACATCGTCGATCATGGCAAGAAACTCTGTGCAGGTCACTTGGTCAACTCCGTTGCTCCTCGGCAAGTGCCGGCGCGGTTTTCTTTTTGAAGTAGCGGCTCAGGCGCTCGCGTAATTGCAGACGCGCGCGCAGCAGGCGCGACTTGACCGCGGGAACGCTCAAGCCCAGCGTCTCTGCCGTCTCTTCCGTTGAGAGGCCGTCCACGTCGCGCAAAACAAAAACCACGCGAAAGCCATGGGGCAATCCCTGAATCGTCTTGCGCAGAATCTCGGCCAACTCGGACTGGTTGTAGTTCTGTTCCGGGTCGGGCGCCCAGTCGGCCAAATCGCGGGGAACAGAGCCCTCTTCTGTCTCCAGATCCTCGTCGATCGAGACCATTCTGCCGGTGCGCCGCTTGCGCAGGCGCATCAGGCTTTCGTTCACTGCGATTCGTACCAGCCATGTGTAGAACTTCGAATTCCCCTGAAACTGATCGAGCTTTTCGTACGCTTTCAGGAACGCATCCTGCATCACGTCTTCAGCATCTTCGCGGTTCTGCGTGATGTGCTGCGAAATCCTGAAGATCTGCCGCTCGTACTTGCGGACCAACTCGTCGTACGCAGCAACATCTCCCGCCCTGACCCTTTCAACAAGGGCCACGTCGGGATGCTGCTCGTCTTGCCCCGCAACTGATTGGATGGTAGACATGGGCTCCGGATGCAGAATTGCCGTAAAACAGCCGCCAAAAAATCTCTCCGAAGTAACCTGTCGGGCCGGCCCGCGGCGACTTGGCAAAAGGCCGTTAAAAGAAGAGTGTAACGGAGGCATGGGCAAGGCACCAAACCGGAAAGATGGGCCGGGCCAATTAGCTGGATCTTGAGGCAATGGCTGGATAACACAACAGTGTGGTTACGTAACTGGTTCCCCTTGCGCTCCAGGTGCGTCCAATGGGGAATAAAGTGGAACTATGCTCGGTTTTTCCTCCCTCCCGGCTTTTCGTAACTCCGTGGCCCGTGCCGCGGCAGGTCTTTTAGTGCTGTTTGCGATGGCTTGGCCTCTTAAATCGCAATCTTCCGGCTCGTCCGCTGCGCCGGCTTCCATACCTCCAGCAACTGCGCACTCCACTCCAACGACAACGGATCCGGCGGCAACTTCGAGGCGTTCGACGGCGAAGCGCAAGCCGGCAGCGCATTCATCGAGTCACGCTTCGAGCCGCACCTCGAGCCGCGCGGCAAGATTGGCGCGTACTGCGCGCCTGAAGCAAGCGTTTGTTGCCTCTGCTGAGCTGCGGCCCATGGCTCAGCAACTCGCCTTGCTGCGCACACCCGAGGCTTATGCGGGGGTGGCCGCCTACGCACGCAGCCACAGCGGCGAGCTTGCAGCCACGGCTTATCTCGCCCTGGGGCATGCGTACCTGCTTGACAAGCGCTATTCCGAAGCAGAGACGGCTCTGGCCCAGACCAGGCGCGCTGATGGCGAGTTGGGCGATTACGCAGATTTTCTTGATGCCGAAGCCAGCCACAATGCGGGCGATGATGCCGCGGCCGAGACGATCCTCCACGGTTTTACCGCCCGCTATCCCGAAAGCATCTTCGATGCCGAGGCACCCGAACTTGAGGCCAACGTTCTGCTATCCGCAGTCAACGTGAGCGGCGCGCGCCAGGTGTTGGCTGCCGCCGAGAGCTCGGAATCCGCATCGCGCCCCGGCTTTCAACTGGCAGAAGGCGAAGTTGAGCTGGCACTGAACCAGAAGGAAACTGCGGAAGCGACCTTCAAGCGGGTGTTGCTGAGTCACCCGCTCAGCCCTGAAGCGCTCACCGCGCGCGCCAAGCTGACACAGATGGGCGCCGAGACCAACCTGACAGTTGCCGAACTTCGCACGCTGGGCGATGCCTATTACAGCGCGGGGCGCTACGCCGAGGCGGCGGAGCAATTTCGGGCGCTGGAGCGCTCGCCGACCCTAGATGCCCAGGCCCGCAACAGCTTCGCCGTGGCGGAAGCGGCTTGCGAGCTGCAGTTGAAGCGGCTCACCCCGGCGCAGGTTCAGGGGCTGATCGACAGCAATGATGAAGATGGCGCCCATCGCCTGGACCTGCTGATGGAGCTGGCCAGGAACCGCGACGATAGCGCCGATCAGCAGCGCATTCTTTCCGAGATGGAAACGAGGTTTCCCAGCAGCCCCTGGCTGGCCGCCGCGCTTTTTTCCGCCGGCAACATGTACATGCTCAAGCACGATTACCCCAAGGCCATTGAGTACTACGGTTATCTGGCCGCGCATTTCCCCAGCGACAAGAATGCCGCTGCCGCGCACTGGCGTTCGGGCTGGCTCAGCTACCGGCTGGGTCTCGACACCGATGCAGAGAGAATCTTCGATGAACAGATCCGCCTCTATCCCGGCGCCACTGAAACCGTCTCCGCGCTCTACTGGCGTGGACGCCTCTTTGAGGCGCAGGACCATAATCCGGCTCTCGCCGCGGCCAACTACCGAACGATCATTCGCGCCTATCAGCATTACTTTTACGCACAGATGTCGCGCCAGCGCCTGGCCTCGCTTGGGGTTGCGCAAACGGCAGCGGACCCGCAACTGGATCGCTTTCAGCCCACGCCGCTGCCGCACCTGGTGGATACTTTTCCCGAGGATAGCCCTCATTTGGCCAAGGCTCGTCTGCTCGCCAACGCAGGATTGAATGAGTACATCGCGCAGGAGATCAAGGCCGATCCGGATTCTGTCTCCTGGAGTTCTCTCGCTGAAGCACAGATCTACTCCTCCTATGGTGAGACCTTCCGCGCGGTGCGCGCCATCAAGCGGGCATTGCCAGGCGCAGCGTCCGCCTCCATACAGTCCATCCCTCTCGTTTACTGGCGCATTCTTTTCCCGGAGCCGTGGTGGGATACGATCAAGGCCGAGTCGGCAAAGAACAACCTCGATCCCTACATGGTCGCGTCGCTCATCCGGCAAGAGTCGGAGTTCGATCCTTCCGTGATTTCGTATGCCAATGCTTACGGCCTGATGCAGTTGTTGCCTTCAGTGGGCAGAACGATGGCTCGCGAGGAAGGCATGACCCACTTCCAGACATTTCAATTGCTCGACCCCGACACGAACATCCGTTTGGGAACGCGTTATCTGCGCCAGATGCTCGACAAATTCGGCGGCGTGCAAGAGTACGCACTGGCCGCGTATAACGCTGGCGACGGTCGCGTTGCCGATTGGGAGGCGGCCGGCCCGTATCACGGCATCGACGAGTTCGTTGAGTCGATTCCTTTCACGCAGACGCGCGAGTACGTCGAGGCGATCCTGCGCAACGAGGAAACGTACAAGGCGATCGACAGTTTTGACCGGACGCACAGCGGAGCAACGACCGCGTCGACTCGGTAGGTTGCAGTTTTTCAATTTCCGATTTAGGGTGTTTAGGAACAAAGGTACCACGATTGCAACTGCTCTCTTGCGATTCGGATTGACACGGTTGCCGGTGGGCGGCAACACTCAGCTTGACCGGGGGCATCCTAATCCGGTATGAGTTGCGAAGCCTGCAGTAAAGAAGCGTGGGAGCCGGGCGGAAACCTAGCTCACGGCTCGGTTACATCAACCCAACGGAGGGAACGATGTCAGCCGACTTGCAGTTTCTCGAAGAGTGGATCCCCGAAAGAATGGACCCGGGAACGGTCTTTGTGCTCGAGAACCAGGCCAAGCTTGGCCAGGCACAGAATCCTTATGTGGCCGTGATGTCGTGCCCGCGCTGCGGCACGTTGGGGCTGATTACCCGCCGGCAACTTTACGGCGGCGAAACCATGATCTGCGGCGGCGACGTTTGCTCGGCGGAGTATCGCCTGGACGGCGACAACATCTGCTATCGCACATCGCAATAATCGCTATTGTTGAATGGTATAGTCCGCGTTTGTCGTCTTGGCGCCGGCCTGGTCGGGCGTAGGCAGCTGGCTGCGGTCCCATCCGCCGCCAAGAGCCTGAACCAGCTGCACCGTCGACGTCATTTCGTCGACCTGAAGCGAGTTCAGCGTCTCCTGGTCGCTGAGCAGCGTGTTCTGCGCAATCACGACATCGACGTAGGGATCGACACCGATGTTGTAGCGATCGAGCTCGAGTGAGAGATAATCCTGCGACGCCTTCACCGCCTCCTGCTGCCTGAGGATCTGCTGCGAGTAGACGCGCGTCGCCACGAGCGAATCTTCAACCTGCTGGAACGCCGTGAGCGTTACCTGGCGGTAATTGGAAAGGTCAGCATTGTATTGCGCGACATACTGATGCAACTCGGCGCGATACAGCCAACCGTTAAACAGGACTTGCGAGACCGACGGACCAATCGACCAGGTACGGCTTGAAATGTCAAACAGGTGCTCGAAAGTGGCGCTCTCAAGACCACCGCTGGCCGAGAGAGTAACTTGCGGGAAAAACGCTCCATAGCCGATGCCGATAGTCGCGTTGGCCTCGGCGAGCGTGCGCTCGGAGGCTGCAATGTCGGGACGGCGCTCAACGAGCTGAGAAGGCACGCCCGTGGGGATTGGAGGCGCCGCGTAGATCAGCGGCTTCGCAGGGATGGAAAAGTCGGTAGGAAACTTGCCGA
>CAYZVG010000126.1:0-8377 GCA_964481595.1 uncultured Occallatibacter sp.
CAGCCAACGGGCTGGTGGAACTGAAGGATGTGGGCCACTCGGAAGTCGGCGCTGAAGACTACAGTTCGTCGCTCAAGTACCTGGGACACGACGCCAACGGCATCGGCGTCGAGCAGCTTTCAAACGCCAACGCGTTGGAGGTGGATCGGGCCGCCAAGGCAGCTCTGAAGGAGCTTTCAAGGAATTTTCCGCCGGGACTGAAGTATGCCATCGCGTTCGATTCCACAACGGTGGTGGGCGACTCGATCAGGGAAGTGCTGCAGACACTGGCCATCGCCATCGTCATCGTCATCGCTGTGATCTTCCTGTTCCTGCTCGATTGGCGAGCAACGATTATTCCGGCAGTGACGATTCCGGTGTCGCTCATCGGCACCTTCATGTTTATCGATATCTTTGGGTTCTCGATCAACGCGCTCACGCTCTTCGGCATCACGCTGGCCACCGGCCTGGTGGTCGATGACGCGATTGTGGTCATCGAGAACGTGCAGCGGCATATCGCCATGGAGCACTCCGATCCGCACGAGGCCACCTCGCGCGCCATGGGCGAAGTCACCAGCGCGGTCATCGCTACTTCACTGGTTCTGATCGCGGTGTTTGTGCCCGTTTCGTTCTTCCCAGGAACCACCGGGATCTTGTACCGCCAGTTTTCGCTGACCATCGCATTTGCGATTGCGATCTCGGCATTCAACGCCCTCACGTTGTCGCCAGCTCTCTCGGCCATACTGCTGCGCGGCGAGGAACAGCGCCCGCATCAGCTGGATTTTCTGCATATCCGCCCGGTTTCGCGAGCATTTGCTGCATTCATTCACGGTGCCGATGCATTCATCACCTGGATGGCGAGCTCGTATGCCCGGTTGATTCACTACGCGCTGCAACTGCGCTATCTGCTGCTACTCATCTTCTTTGCAGGACTGGGAGCAACCGTATGGGTATACCAACACGTCCCCACGGGATTTATTCCGCAGGAAGATCAGGGGTACGTGATGGCGATTATCCAGTCGCCTCCGGGATCGTCACTGGCCTACACAACGGCTCTCGGTGATCGGGCGGAAGAGATTATCGCGCAAAACCCTGACGTGGAGGGCGCATTTGAGATCATCGGCTTCAATTTTTCTGGCGATGCACCCAACGCCGGCATGATGTTCGTGTCCATGAAGCCTGCCGATCAGCGCCGCGGAAAAGGCCATTCCACGGCCGATATCGTCGCCGACCTTTCGCCGAAGCTGCAAGCTCTGATGTTCATGCCCAATGGCGGCCTGGTGTCGATGTTCCAGCCGCCGGCGGTGCAGGGCGTAGGCAGCTATGGCGGTTTTCAATTCATGTTGCAGGATCAAGGCAACAACACGCTCAGCGATCTTGACCGCGTGGCGCACCAGATCGTAAGCGCCAGCAAGGCGCGCAAGGACCTTACCAACCTGCTGACGACTTTCTCTGCAAACGATCCGCAGGAGTTGGTGACCATCGATCGCGAAAAAGCGAAGGAGATGAATATTCCCCTCTCGCAGATCACCAATACACTGAGCGTACTGATGGGATCGGAGTATATCAACGACTTCGACTTTAACAATCGAACCTACCGCGTGTTCGTGCAGGCCGATCAGGCTTTCCGTATGAAGGCCAGCGATCTGCATAGTTATTATGTGCGTTCGGACGCCGGAGACATGGTGCCTCTCGACAACCTGGTGACGGTGAAGGAGAGCGCGGGACCGCCGGTGATTACGCGTTATAACCTGTTCCGCGCGGTCGAGATCGACGGCTCGCCCGCTCCCGGCTACAGCTCCGGACAAGGGCTGACGGCGATGGAAGATCTCGCTACGCACATGAAGATGCCCGGCATGAGCTACCAATGGACCGGCCTGACGCTGGATGAAATCGAATCCAGCGGCAAGGCGCTGCTCATCTTCGGCCTGGGAATTCTGGTTGTCTACCTTACGCTATCGGCGCAGTACGAGAGCTTTGCACTGCCGTTCATCATTTTGCTCGCGGTGCCCATGGCGGTGCTTGGCGCGCTTGGCTTGATCTCATTGCGCGGCCTGTCGAACGATGTGTATTGCCAGATTGGATTGGTGATGCTGATCGGCCTGTCGGCGAAAAACTCGATTTTGATTGTGGAGTTCGCCGAGCAGTTGCGGCGCAAGGGGCGGTCGATTGCCGAGGCGGCCATTGAAGCCGCGGAGCTGAGGTTGCGCCCCATCCTGATGACGTCGTTCGCATTTATCCTGGGCGTGCTGCCGTTGGTCTTTGCCACCGGCGCTGGCGCGTTGGGCCGCCGCTCAGTGGGAACCACGATTGTGGGCGGCATGCTGCTTTCAACCGTGCTCAACCTGATTTTTATCCCCGTTCTCTACGTGATTCTGAGCAGGCTGCTCAGGCGTGGGGACCCGGTGCACGAGGCACCGGCCGAGGCATAGAGCGACGCTCACTGTTTGTTGCGATGGGCGATGATGTAGTCCTTGATGCGGTCGTAGACCGCGCTCGTGATCACGCCGCGCTCGACCAAATCAGTTTTGGAGCGGTAGGGCCGGAAGCGCACAATGCGTCCGGCCCAGCTTGCCGTCATGCCTGGCACTTTGAGCAGTTCGCCCATGCTGGCATGATTGATGTCGACGCGCTCTTCAGGGGCCGGAGCATTCTGCGACGTTTTGGATGTACCCGGCGTGTCGCGATCCTGGTATTGAACCCCGCCCGCGGCGCAAGTGCATTCAAGCGCGATGACCGCAATCGCGATCGTCAGCACAAGGTGCCTGAAGTTGGTTGAATGTCGTATCGCTTGCACGGCACCATTTTCCGCTCATGGCATTCAATCCGCAAGCGGCCCTACGTCCAGTGAGATTCCGCAACGTGCTTTCCGCGTACGCGCCCACCCGTTATCCTGTAGACGGATGCAGACACGACCAATGACAACTCCCCCTCACTCTCCCGCTTCCGATTCCGGCCATCGTTCACGGATCTTCGACAGGACAAGGCTTATAGCAATTGTCGTGCTTATGGCACTGCTGGCCGTGTGCGGCGTGTTCGCGTGGACGACCCGCGATGCGATGGCGAACCTTCCTTTCATGCGCCAGAAGGCGAGCGCAAGCGCAGCCGGCAGCGGCGGGAAAGCTCTGGTGGATTTGGGACCATGGCAAACAGCGCAGGCGCTCGCCGCGCTGGCCGTGACCGCCGAGGAGACCGAATATGCGCGCGAAGCCGAACATCTCGCAGATCATGAAGTGGATCAGGCGTTTGCTTCGGCGCTACGAGAAGCCAATCTGAAGGCGGCGCATCGCAGCCTTACCGGAGATGCGCTGGCGCTGTCGGAGAAGGTCAAGCAGCTTGAGCAGACGGTGGCTCAAGACCAGGGGCAGGTTGACAAGCTCACTCCCCCTGCAAGTTCCGCCTCTGTGCAGGCAAAAGGCGGCGATCAAGCCGCTGCAAACAGTGGCGATCTAGAAATCGCGAAGGCGCAGCTTCAGCTGGACTCGGACGAGTTATCCGATGCCGAGCACGATCTGGAGCGGGCATCGGGCGACAATCGCGATGAGATTCAATCTGAACTGTCGGCGCATGAAGCAGCCATGCAAAAATACGACAGCCAGAACAGCAGCTCCGGTGAACTGGCGGTGATTTCCGTTCGCCGGCGCGGAACGCTGGCAAGCAGGTTGAGCGGCTGGTTCAGCCAGCAAAGCCGCTATCAGTTGATTCAGCAGGCCATCCAGCAGGCGCAGAGCGATGTGAAGAGCCTGACCGCCGAACACAACACCCTTGAAACGCAGGCGAATGCACATGCCGCGGCTGGGACCAATGCGGCGGACAATCCATCGACGCTCGCCAGCCTGAAAGCACGCAGCGCTGAGCGCCAATTGTTGGGCATCTACGACGACCGCATTCAAACCGAACGGCAGCTTGCTACTGTTTACAGCAAGTGGGCTGCCCAGTTGCAACTGCAGCATCGCATCGTGGAGCACCTGATCTTCCAGTCGTTCGCGCTGATTCTTTTCATTCTTATCTGTATGGTGGCCGGGGATTCGCTGGTGCGCCACTTGATGGCCTTGAATATGCACAATCAGCGGCAGAAGCACACGCTGCGCAGCATTCTCGAGCTGAGCATTCAGGTGGTGGGCTGGCTGTTGATTTTGCTGGTTGTATTCGGCTTGCCTCAGCAAATGCCCACGATCCTTGGGTTGGCCACTGCCGGCATCACCATCGTTTTGCAGGATTTCATCCTCGCGTTTTTCGGCTGGTTCGTCCTGATGGGCAAGAACGGCATCCGCGTAGGAGACCGTGTGGAGATCAACGGAGTTTGCGGCGAGGCTGCCGAGATCGGCCTGATGAACACAACCCTGCTTGAGACTGGAAAGCTTTTGACCGACGGACTTCCCACCGGTCGCCGCATTGTGTTTATGAACAGCTTTGCGATTCGCGGACAGTATTTCAACTTTTCGACAACCGGGCAGTGGATGTGGGACGAGATCAAGGCGAGTCTGCCTGCGTCTGCCAATCCGCGCGACATTGTTGAACGGGTTCGCAAACTGGCGATTGAGGAGACCGGAGAGGGCGCAGCTCTTGCCGCGCGCGAGTGGCAGAAAGCAGCCTATAGCCACGACTTGAGCCGGATCGACACGGAGCCGGTAGTCAGCCTGCTTACGACGGCTTCTGGATTTGATGTGCAGGTGCGTTATGTAACCAGCGCAACGAAACGGTTTGAAGTGCGCACCGCGCTGCAACGGCGAGTGCTCGATTTGCTGCAGGAACAAAAGTAGATTCAGCAGGATCGGAGAGCGGCAAAATACCGGGCGGTAAATCCGTGGTTGACAGCGATAGGGGTTCCCCGTTAGTTTTTTAACAGATGCAGAGCCTCCGCCATCACGGCCATCACCACCATCATGGGACATCCATGCCGGCGGACTGCAATGGCCTGAAATAAGACGGCCAACCAGATCTAAGGAAACCACCAGCCCGCCGGCGACCAACGCCAGCGGGTTTTTTCATGCTACAAAAAGCAAAGAACGTCACGCGGATATAGGAAGAATGATGAACAGCGAAACGACAATCGACTTCGAAAAGATGGATGGCCTCGTTCCGGGAATCGTGCAGGATGCGCGTACCGGCGAAGTGCTGATGCTGGGTTTCTTGAATCCCATCAGCTATGCCAAGACGCTGGAGAGCGGATTTGTAACCTTCTGGAGCCGCACGCGCCAGAAGCTGTGGATGAAGGGTGAAACCAGCGGCAACCGGCTGCGCGTGGTGACGGCATCGACCGATTGCGATAATGACACGCTGCTGTTCCGCGTGGTTGTGGAGGGCGACGGCCTGGTATGCCACGAGGGAACGGTGAGCTGCTTTACTAAAGCAATTGTGAGCAAAGGCGATGAAAGGCAGGCGGCACGTGGCTAATAAACTCAGACTTGGCATACCCAAAGGCAGCCTGCAAGATGCGACCATTGCGCTGTTCAAGCGCGCAGGCTGGAACATCTACGCGGACGGGCGCTCATACTTCCCCTCTATCGACGATAGCGAGATCGAGTGCATGCTGATTCGCGCGCAGGAGATGGCGCGCTATGTGGACCACGGTGTGCTCGATGCGGGGCTCACCGGCATTGATTGGGTGGTGGAGAGCGGCCTTGATGTAACCAGCATCACCACGCTCACCTACGCCAAGCAAAGCCGCCGCAAGGTGCGCTGGGTGCTTGCGGTGCCTGAAGGCAGCGGTTTTGAAAAGGCCGAGGATCTCGAAGGCAAGATCATTGCCACCGAACTGGTTGAAGTGAGCAAACGCTACTTTGCCGCAAAGGGCGTCAACGTGAAGGTGGAGTTCAGCTGGGGCGCGACCGAAGTAAAGCCTCCCATGCTGGCCGATGCGATTGTCGAAGTTACCGAGACGGGCAGCTCGCTCAAGGCCAACCATCTGAAGATTATCGACACGGTGATGGAGAGCGAGACGCACCTGATTGCGGGCAAGGCGACAATGGCCGATGCGTGGAAACGCGAAAAGCTTAACCAGATAGCGCTGATGCTGCGCGGCGCAATCGATGCGCAATCGCAGGTGGGATTGATGCTCAATGTGAAGCGCGGCGATCTTGAGGCGGTGCTTGGCGTTCTGCCCGCGTTGAATTCGCCAACGGTTTCGCAGTTGAGCGATTCGGAGTGGGTCGCCGTCAACACGATTGTCGACGAACGCACGGCACGCGACGTGATACCGCGGCTGAAGGCTGCAAGGGCCACCGGCATCGTCGAGTATCCACTGAACAAGGTTGTGCTGTAGGAACATACGTTGCTTGGAAGGGTATGGGATTCGGTTATAGCCTCATATCCTTCCACCAAACTCTGGTGACGTAGTCCGCGCATGGCGTGAGTTGAATGATGGGAAGCAAAAATGCCGTCAAAGGAATCTAGAAAAGAAACCATCAGGAAATTCAAAGAGCGGAAATCGCTTCTGGGCGCGTACGCCGTTCGATGCATAGCAACGGGGCGTGTCTGGGTCGGCGCATCCAGAAACCTCGATGCTACGAAGAATGGATGTTGGTTCTGCCTGCGCAGCGGTTCGCATCAGGATAAATCGCTCCAAGCGGAATGGAACGCGCAGGGGGAGTCAGCGTTTCAGTATGAAATTCTGAGTGCCCTCGATGAGGATGTACACCCTCTGGAAGTCGACGACATGCTTAAAGAACAAAAGAAGAGCTGGATTGCTCGATTGGGCGCACAGCCACTTCTATAGTCCCGCATATAGCAATTGCATCTTGAGTATAGTTTTTAGGGGATAGCAGCGCGAGAAGACTTGATTGAGGTAATTGGAAGACGATGAAACTGATTCGAACCAAAGGACGAGGCGCGGCGCAGACTGCGGAAACGCTGGCCGTGCTGGAACGGCGCGGCGGCGCTGCGCTTGATGGCGTGCTGCCCGCTGTTCGCCATATTGTTGCGGATGTGCGCAAGCGCGGCGATCGCGCGCTGCTCCGTTATGCGGCGCAATTCGACGGGCTTAAAGGCGCTGGCGATCTGCGCGTAACGCAAGAAGAGATGGCCGCGGCGTGGAATTCGCTTGATCCTGCGATGCGCGAAGCACTGTCGGCAGCGGCAAAACAGATTCGCGCATTTGCCAAGCGCCAGATGCCTGCATCGTGGAATACGTCTCCCATCGAAGGGCTCACGACAGGGCAACTCGTGCGGCCGATTGGCTCGGTTGGCTGCTATGTGCCCAGCGGCCGGCACCCTCTGCCGTCCACGCTGCTGATGACCGCGATTCCCGCGCAGGTGGCGGGCGTGGAGCGCATCGTCGCGGTTTCTCCCAAGCCTGCGCCGGAGACACTGGCAGCCGCGCATCTGCTTGGCATTCGCGAGTTCTATCGGCTGGGCGGAGCGCACGCTGTGGCTGCGCTGGCTTACGGAACCGCGAGCATTGCGTGCGTCGACAAGATTGTTGGGCCGGGTAATCTCTACGTGACCGCGGCCAAGCGAACGGTTTCGTTCGACTGCGCCATTGACATGCTCGCCGGTCCAACGGAGATTGTCGTCACCAGCGATCGCGGCACCGCTGCCGGCATTGCTTCCGATCTGGTTGCGCAGGCCGAGCACGATCCTGAAGCGCTTGCGATCTTTGTCACCACTCGCGAAGACCTTGCAAGAGAAGTGATGGAAGAAGCGAAACAGCGTAGCCGCGAAAATCCTGTTGCGCGCGAGGCGCTCGATCGCAATGGTCTTGTGATTCTTGCGTCGAATGTGGATGAGGCGCAGCGAATCACCAATCGGCTAGCGCCCGAGCACCTTACTGTTGACTCTGCAAGCGACTTGAAGTGGGTTGAGAATGCGGGATCGGTATTCGTGGGCCGCTGGTCGGCGCAGCCCATGGGCGACTACATCTCCGGGCCTAACCACACACTGCCCACTGGCGGCATGGCGCGCGTGCGCGGTGGATTGAGCGTATACGACTTCGTAAAGTTGATCACGGTGCAAGAGTACACAGGCGAAGGATTGCGCGCACTTGGACCAAAGGCTGCCTTGCTGGCCGAGGCGGAAGGCCTGATCGGCCACGCCGCAGCAATCCGCACTCGTCTGGGCAAGCGCGCTCAAACAAATCCACGCGCGAAATCAAGCACAAGGAGGTCTCGTGGCTGAAAGCGTCTCCACGCTTACACCTGCTGCGCGCGCTCGCGTGCAGGCAATGATGGAGTACCATCCACCGCTCGGCAGCCGCGATGCACTGCGGCTTGACTTCAACGAGAATACGCTGGAGTGCTCACCAAAGGTGCGCGAGGTGCTGGACGGCATCTCTGCAGGCTCGCTTACGCGGTATCCCGAGCGTGAGCCGGTGGAGGCGATTGTGGCCGCGCATCTGGGCCTTCACGCCGGACAGGTGGCGCTGACGAATGGAGTCGACGAAGCGATTCACGTGCTCTTC
>CAYZVG010000127.1:0-8356 GCA_964481595.1 uncultured Occallatibacter sp.
CGCCGCCATTGAAGACGCCAAGCGCGGCGATGTGGTGGGCGAACGCACCTTTGGCGAGGGCTCAGTGCAGAAGTCGATTGAGTTGCCGGACGGCGCGGACCTGCAACTGACGGTGGCCAAGTTTGAGAGCCCGTCGGGCAACAAGATTCAGGACAATGCGGTGACGCCGACGGTTGTGGTGGCTTCAACGCAGGATGAAGTAGATGCAGGCGCGCCGCCGGCCAAAGGCGACGAGATGCTGGACAAGGCGCTGGCTGTGCTGAAGGCGAAGAACGCGTGAGGCTGCGCGGTCACAGCAAGGCGTGAACAAGGATCGGGCATCGTTTTGGGGTCACATCGTCCCTGCGGGGCTAGCCGTCTGCAAGAAGTCCGGGCATTCTCCGGCTTGCAGCAGGAACGAAAATGGCAGGGGTTGAAACCCCATCCCTCCATCTCGCGTGTCTTTTGGCCCGGCTGAAGCCGTGCCCTTGTTACAAGACATAGCCAATGAGACTTGCGGCGGACACACCAACCGTTCGGTTCCAAATCCTCTTCAGCACACTTGTTTCACTCTTGCACTCGATGGTTCTTGGCAAGGGTGGAATTCTGCGTATTGCACCGCCAAAATGCTAGCCTTGAACTGTAGCCCTTTCAAAACTACCTGTGAAGGAAGAGCTACTGAGGCTTGCATTCATTGGCTGCGCCCCCACAACAGCCGCCGCTCAGAAATCGCGCGCCCAGCGCGAAAGCGGAGGTGCGCCGCGAGGATCGGGAGATTCCGGTTGGCACGCGGCAGTTGGCGCTGCGCAAACGGCGCAAGATTGCCGGGCGTTCGGCCTTTGCGGCGCTGCTGCTGCTGGCGATCATTACGGGTTCGCTTGCGGGGCTGACGCTGGTTTACTCAGTAGACCTGCCGCAGATTGACGAGCTGGAGCACTACAATCCCTCGACGACGACGGACTTGTACGACCGCAAGGGAAGGATTATCGGATCGTTTGCGCTGGAGCATCGCGAGGTAGTGCAATACGACGATTTTGCGCCAGTGCTGCGGCAGGCGGTGTTGTCGATCGAGGACAAGAGCTTTGAATCGCACTGGGGCGTGAACGTACTGCGCATCGGTGGCGCGCTGTGGCACGATCTGCGCACGCACGGACGCGTGCAGGGCGCATCCACGCTGACCATGCAACTGGCGCGGGACCTTTTTCTGAACTCGGACCGGAACATCAAGCGCAAGATTCAGGAGGCGTACCTGGCCATCCAGATTGAGCGCTCGTTTACCAAGCAGCAGATTTTTACGCTCTACGGCAACCAGATTTACCTGGGCAGCGGGCAGTACGGGTTTGAAGCCGCGTCGGAGTACTACTTCTCAAAACACGCGAAGGATGTGAGCCTGACGGAGGCGGCGCTGCTGGCCGGGCTGCCGAAGGGGCCGGTGGCCTACTCGCCTCTGCTGAACCCGGAGAAGTGCCTGCGGCGGCGGAATCTGGTGCTGTCGGAGATGGAGTCGGACGGGCTGATTACGCACGCGCAGGCGGAGCAGGCGCGCAGCACGCCGCTTGGCCTGCACCTGGCCGCGCCGCAGGGAGTATTGGCGCCGTGGTTCCAGGAAGAGGTGCGGCGGGAGCTGGATAAACGGTTCGGCTCAGAGCAGGTGCACGAGGCGGGGCTGCGCGTGGATACAACGCTCGACCTGGACCTGCAGAAGACGGCGAACGCGGCTGTTCTGGACGGGCTGGCGACCTACGAGCGGCGGCAAGGGTGGAAGGGAAATCTTGAAAACGTGCTGACGCAGGGGCTGACCATCCAGAACTACGCGCATCCTGACTGGGCGGTTGATGCCGGCGCGGGCGACTATGTTCACGCGGTGGTGACGCGGGTTTTGCCGCTGGAGATTGACGCGCGAGTGGGGATGCCGAACCAGCCGGATATGCGCGTGCTGCTGCAGCCGGCCGACTGGCAGTGGACAGGGCAGCGCTCGGCCGATGCACTGGCGAAGCCGGGCGACGTGATCTATGTACATTTGGGCGCGGCGATGGCGGGCGGGTCGCGGAGCGCGACGCTCGAACAGGACTCCGGCGCGCAGGGCTCGCTGATGGCGGTGGATAACGCCAGCGGCGGCGTGCTGGCGATGGTGGGCGGGCGCGACTATGCTTTGTCGGAGTTTAACCGCGCCACGCAATCGGAACGGCAAACGGGATCGAGCTTTAAACCATACGTCTACACGGCGGCGGTTGAGGACGGCGTGAAGCCGGACGACACGATCGTGGACTCGCCGGTGAGCTACGGCAGCTACAGCCCGCATAACTACGAGAACGACTACAAGGGGCGCATGACGATTGCCAACGCCTTTGCGGAGTCGCGCAACGTGCCGGCGGTGAAGCTGGCGGCGCACGTGGGGATTCACAAGGTGATCGAGATGGCGCACCGGTTCGGCGTGACGTCGAATATTCCCGCGTATCTGCCGGTGGCACTGGGCGCGGTGGAGATTACGCTGGCCGAGCAGGTGGCGTCGTACTCGGTTTTCCCGAACGACGGAGTGCGGGTAACGCCACACATGGTGAGCAGGGTTTCAAACGCCGACGGGGTTCCCTTGTGGGAGGACCGGCCGGAGGTGACCCAGGTGATCGACCAGCAGGTGGCGCGGACGATGATGACGCTGCTGAAGGGCGTGACGCAGCACGGAACGGGCGCGGCGGCGGCGGCGCTGAATCACCCGGTGGGCGGCAAGACGGGAACGACGAGCGACTATACCGACGCATGGTTCCTGGGGTTTACGCCGTCGGTCACGTGCGGGGTGTGGGTGGGCTACGACAGCCGCGAGCCACTGGGCGAAAAAGAGACGGGCGCGAAGGCGGCGCTGCCGATCTGGATGACGTTTATGCGGGCGGCGATTGCCGGCAAGCCGGACGAACAGTTTCCTGGGGATGAGGAGCAGAGCGTGACCGGGAATGCGACAGCTGGCGCGGGCTCGGCTGCCGCGCCGGTGAAGCCGGGACAAGCGGCTGCACCGGGCGTGAAGGCCGCGGCTCATGCAGGGCCTGACCCGCAGCCTGCCGAGAAAAAGCAGAACGGGGCGGCTCATTCCGCGTCTGTGACGCACCAGTAGCTTAGGCTCGATTCCAACACCTTTACGGATTCCTTCTGCGGTGTCGGGGATAATGGAGCGATGTATCTTCGCCTTGATCGGGCCCACCGGGCCGTCCCCGTAATTCTTGGAGCTATAACCCTTTTAGATGTAGCCGTGCTGCTGGTTTGGGATGCGCGGCCAGGGCTGTTTCCAGCGGGGAGCCACGATTTTCTAGGGGCGTTTTCGCTGGCGATGATCGCCATTGCCTACCTGGTTTACCAGTTGGTACACCGGCCCCCGATCCGCGAGCTGCTGAAGGCGGTGCTGCTGGCGGTGGCGTTTCTGTTCTGGGCGGCGAACCAGTTTTGGCCAACCTCGCCGCTGAGCACGCTTTACAACGACATTGCCATCGCGCTGTTTGTGCTGGATGTGTTTCTGGTGATGGTGGGCTGGCCGCCGAATATGCCGGACAGCGCGTTCGCCGAGACGTGCGCGGAGTGTTTGGCGCGCCGGGATGGGGACGAGGGTCAGGCTGGCAGCTAGCCAGCAAGTCAGCAAGCCAGCAGGTCAGTGAGTGAGCGGTTGTGCTCAGACATTGGCTTAAGGCGCTCTGGGCGTGGTAGTTTAGTAGGCGATATACCAACCTTTGGTACGAACGCAGCCAAAGGAACGCTGGTTTGTTCCCCGCAATCGGTCTTATCACAACCCATTGACCTATCAATAGCTTACGGACCGCAATTTGCACAAAATATTTATAAGTTTCTGTGACGCAGGTCCTTGCGGAGAGGCGGCTTACTGTTATATTGGATTTTCGGGGTTCTCCGCCTCTGGGGTGTTGTTTACCCAAGAACGATTTTTGTACATAACCCGTGTGACCGCCAGCACATGCGGTCGCATTCAAACGCGAAAATCACGCAGGAATAGAATTCATGCCGCAAATCTTTGACCGCAGCTCCAATGCTCTGGCTCGCATGAGCCTTGTGCTAACGGGGCTGATCGTGATCGCCCTGGGAGTTACGCTCGATCAACTGCAACGTTCGCCCTGGGTGACGCGGCAAGGTCAGCGCGCCGACCAGCCGGTTCCTTTCAGCCATAAGCATCATGTGCAGGGGCTGGGGCTGCAATGCCAGTACTGCCACACGACGGTGGAGAAATCGAGCTACGCGGGCATTCCCCCGACCAAGACTTGCATGAACTGCCATGCGCAGATCTGGACCAATGCGCAACTGCTGCAGCCGGTGCGCGACAGCTGGGCGACGGGTGCCTCAATCCCCTGGATCAAGGTTCACGATCTGCCGGATTTTGTGTACTTTAACCATTCGATTCACGTGAACAAGGGAATCGGTTGCGCAAGCTGCCACGGGCGCGTGGACCAGATGCCGCTGATGTATGCGCAGAACACGCTGCAGATGGAGTGGTGCCTGGACTGCCATCGGAATCCGGCGAAGAACCTGCGGCCGACGGGCGAGATCTACAACATGGCCTGGGAAGGCCCGTCCGACGACAAGCCGGTGTGGTGCGCGGCGACGGGTGAGGCGTCGGGTGCTCCCACGGCCCAGAGCGTGAGTTGCACGGCCAAGGACCCCTCAACAAGTGCGGCGATGGCGGCAGGTTTGCCGATGGCGCAGTTGACCGCATCGTTGACCGCGCCGGTGTTGCTTGAGAAGGCCGAGCTGGTGAGCGATAGCGGAGCTGGAACCGGCGCGATGAGCCAGATGGCGCAGTACCACAAGTTCACCAGTCAGAAGGATCTGGGGCACTTTCTGGTGGACGAGTACAAGATTCGCACCCCGAAGGATTTGACGAGCTGCGAGGTCTGTCACCGATGAGCAAGAACAGCAGCGAGAACGGAATGAGCGCAAGCGGAAATAAGGCGGGGAATGCCGTGGATCACGAGACAAAAAACGCCGCCACGCCGATGACACTGGCCGAGGTTCGCCAGCAGTTGAAGGGCGTGAAGGGCAAGCGGTTCTGGCGCAGCGTGGATGAGCTGGCGGATACGCCGGAGTTTCAGGCGGCGGTGGAGCGGGAGTTTCCTTCGTCGGCGCAGGAGTGGGTCGATCCTGTGTCGCGGCGCGGCTTTTTGAAGGTGATGGGCGCGTCGATGGCGCTGGCAGGCCTCGCGGGTTGTACCAAGCAGCCGGAAGAGACGATCTACCCTTACGTGAAGCAGCCGGAAGACCTGATTCTGGGCAAGCCAATGTACTTTGCCACGGCGCATCCTTTCACCACGGGCGGCGTGCCGCTGCTGGTCAAGAGCGACGAGTTCCGGCCGATCAAGGTTGACGGCAATCCGGAGCACCCCTACAACCTGGGCGCATCCGACCCTTACACGCAAGGAACGCTGCTGGAGCTGTACGATCCTGACCGCTCGCACCATGCGACCTATCGCGGCGAACAGCGGGAGTGGGCGGAGTTTGCTGAAGCGTTTCGCGAGAAGCTGGCCGCTTCGAAGGACGGAACCGGCATTTACTTTTTGAGCGCGACGGTGACCTCGCCGACGCTGGCGCGGCAGTGGCAGGCGGCGCAGAAGGCCTATCCCAAGGCGAAGCTGGTGCAGTACGATCCGGCGCTGGCGGGAACGGCAGCTTCAAAGGGCGCAAACGCGCAGTATGACCTGAGCGGCGCGGACGTCATCGTTTCGCTGGACGCGGATTTTCTTTCAAGCGCGAGCTTCCCCGGATTTAACAAGCTGGTGCGCGAGTATGCGGCGCGGCGCAAGCAGCCGGAAAAGGGAATGAACCGGCTCTACAGCGTGGAGAGCACGCCGACGACGACCGGCATGAAGGCCGAGCATCGTCTGGGATTGCGGGCGAGCGAGATTCCGGCTTTTTCCGCGGCGCTGGCGCAGGCGGTTGGCGTCGGGGGCGTGCAAGCCACCGGCTATGCGTGGACTGCCGAGCAGCAGCAGTTCCTGGCCGCGGTGGCGAAGGATCTGAAGGCCAACGCAGGCAAGAGCGCGGTGATTCCGGGTCTCTATCAGGATGAGTCGGTAACCGCGCTGGCGGCGGCCATGAACGCTGCGCTGGGCAACACGGGCAAGACGGTTTTTGTGTCGCCTGCGCCGATGAATCCGCTGCCGAGCGACCAGTTGGCGGACTTGAAGGCGCTGGTTGCCGACATGAACGCGGGCAAGGTGGATTGGCTGCTGATTCTGAACGGCAATCCCATCTACAACGCGCCTGCGGACTTGAACTTTACCGATGCGTTCAACCGGGCGAACACGGTTGTGCATCTGGGCCAGCAGGTGGACGAAACGGGACAGATTGCTCACTGGCATCTGCCGGCATCGCACTATCTTGAGCATTGGTCGGATGTGCGGGCGTACGACGGAACGGTTTCGATTGTGCAGCCGCTGATCGATCCGCTGTATGGCGGGCACTCGGCGCACGATGTGGTGCAACTGCTGCTGGACGAGCCGATGCTGAGCGCGTATGAGGCGGTAAGGACGACGTGGCGGCCGGAGATCAAGGGCGACTTCGAGGCGGGTTGGCGCAAGGCTCTCCATGCCGGATGGATCGAGGGCACCGCGTACGACAAGTCTGCAAAGGCTAGTGCGGTTGCGGCGTTCAAGGGCAGCGTTCCCGCGCCGGCAGCGAAGGATGCGATCGAGATTATCTTCAGGCCCGATCCGACTGTTTATGACGGGCGCTGGGCAAACGTGGGCTGGTTGCAGGAGCTGCCCAAGCCGGTGACGAATCTGAGCTGGGATAACGCCGCGATTGTTTCCGGTGCGACGCTTACGAAGCTCGGTTTGGAAGAAGACGACATTGTCGAGCTGACGGTGGGCAACGGCAAGGTGAAGGCGCCGGTGATTGTGGCTCCGGGGCATCCTGACAATTCAGTGACGGTGTACCTGGGATATGGACGGCAGGTGGGGCGCGTGGCGGGTGGAGCGGGATTCAACGCGTACCTGATCCGCAACACGTGGGCTCCGCACTACGCGATTGGGTCGGTGCGCAAGATCGATGGCAAGTGGGGCGTGGCGATTACCAAGAGCCACTACCAGGATCATCGCGGCGAGACATTTGGACAGCCGGCGGGACACAGCAACAACTCGCTCGAAGCCGATGAGGCACTGGGGCCGCGCGGCATTATCCGCTACGCCACGCTGGAAGAGTTCAAGGCGAATCCCAACTTTGCGCACGAGGGCGAAGGGCGCGATACGCCAGAGCGCGATACGACGATGTTCCCGAACTGGCGCTACGACGAACCCAATGCATGGGGCATGTCGATAGACCTGAATAGCTGCACGGGCTGCAATGCATGCATTGTTGGCTGCTACGCGGAAAACAATATTGCCGTGGTGGGCAAGCAGCAGGTGCGCGTTGGCCGCAACATGCAGTGGCTGCGCATCGACACTTACTTCGAGGGCGATTTGTCGGCGCCGCGGGCGCACTTTCAGCCGATGGCCTGCCAGCACTGCGAGAACGCTCCGTGCGAACAGGTTTGCCCGGTGGGCGCAACGGTGCACACGCCGGAAGGGTTGAACGCCATGGTGTACAACCGCTGCGTAGGCACGCGCTACTGCTCAAACAACTGCCCGTACAAGGTGAGGCGGTTCAACTTCCTGCTGTACTCCGATTACGAAACCGAAAGCCTGAAGCTGATGCGCAATCCCGACGTGAGCGTGCGCTCGCGCGGAGTGATGGAGAAGTGCAGCTACTGCGTGCAGCGGATTTCGGCGGCCAAGATCGACGCCGACAAGGAGAACCGCAACATCCGCGATGGCGAAATAAAGACCGCCTGCCAGCAGGCGTGCCCTGCCTCGGCCATTACGTTTGGCAATATCAACGACAAGCAGAGCGCCGTGACCGCACTGCGCGCCGATGGACGCAGCTACCAGGTGCTGGGCGACCAGAACACGCGCCCGCGGACGACGTATGTGGCCGCAGTGCTGAACACGAACCATGAACTTGAAGAAACGCCGGTGGAGCATGCGCCGGCAAAGGGTTAAATCGACGATGGCGACGAAGGAAATACAACCAGTCGAACCGGAACGCGGTGCAGGAGTCGATCCAGCCACGGGCGAGTATCGCGTCCTGGGGCAGGGGCAGACCTTCAAGTCGGTCACCGAGAAGATTTCGCGGATCGTGCTTACGCCCAACACGCCGCTGGGCTGGTTTGCGCTCTTCGGACTAGGCGGGGCGGTGGCCACGTTTCTGCTGGTGGCTGTTACCTGGCTGTTTCTGCAGGGCGTGGGCATCTGGGCGATCACGCAGCCGGTTGCGTGGGGATTCGCCATCATCAACTTTGTCTGGTGGATCGGCATTGGCCACGCGGGCACGCTGATCTCGGCGATTCTGCTGC
>CAYZVG010000128.1:0-8339 GCA_964481595.1 uncultured Occallatibacter sp.
GTGGTACTGGTTGCCCGCACGATGCAGAATTCAACCACGGTGCAGTAGATGTCACGGATGCTGAGCGATGATATTCCGGTGCTGTTAGGGGCAACCAAAATAGCGTAACGAAGACGGCGGCTCGTGTTCGCCGATTTGATTGTGATGCCACTGATTGCCACAGCCCCGCTGGTTACCTTGATGGCCGAAGATTGCCCGGTGCCATCTTCGTTGTAAGTTAATACGCCCGACCCTCGAAAAGTACAGGAACCTTCACAAAGAAACCCCGTGTTGGGTGAGGTCTGCCCTTGGATGTTTTCAAAAAGCGATCCGTCGATTTCAAGAGTTGTGTTAGCTTTTACAATGAGGCGTTGAGTCTGCAAAAAAGTGTAATTAGCCGGGAACACCACCGCACCACCGCCGGGCGGGACCGCATTCAATGCTGACTGCTCAGATGTAGTATCGTCAGCGGTTCCATTTCCCACTGCACCATAAGCCGTAACATAGAGGTCTTTGCCTCCCGTGTCTGTGGTGGTGCCCGCCTGCCCTTGTGGCACAGCCATATTCTGCACGTACGTGTCCAGCGACTGGCTTGAGCCGATAATTGGCGTCGTGCCAAAGTCCCGGATAATGGTGTTGCTATTGGATGCCTTGGCATAGAAATGGTGGTATAGGCCTTTGGGAGACGGACCGAGAGCTAAGCCGGACTGAAGGACGCCCGCAGTCAGCTTTCCGCACGCTTCATCAGGCATCACCTGAGTGGCCCTTGCTTGCTGCATTGCGTTCACGGGCGTGAAGCACAGCCGGGCATCTTGTCCAACGCCAAAAGAGTTCATTACTTGGGACGCGAATACCGCGGTCTGAGAATGCACCAACGCCGGAGACAGAGCGGCCAAGAGGCAAAGAGCCAAGCGCATGTTTTTCACGTTTCCCTTTCTGTGTCAGGCATCTAAAATGTTCTCCATGATGTTGGCGGACCAAATGCAACTGACACTCCACGGCTAGTGTAATGCGTGAAGCAGATTGCCGTCCTCTGCCTGAACGACGACAACATTGTCAAACCTTAGCCCACTGCGATGCCAGGGGGAAGGACCAAACGCTAACTGTGCAGCCTGAAACTCATATGCGAAATCCGCGCAATACGCTAGCCTTTACAGATCTTGGGCAGAGCCTGATAAAGTGAGGGAATGAAGGCGAGCAAACGTGTGGCCAAGTCGCTGGTGCGCCAATGCGCAGTTGTGTTGACGGGAGTTCTCCTCATTGTCTCGGCCGACCTCGCGGCAGCGCAGCGCGGATCGGCCGGCGCGGAACAGGCGACATCCGGCTGTGAGCCTTCCGCGCAAGGTTCGCCCTACATCCCAGTAGACGGTTGGATCTATCCGGCCATGCTGCGGCTCTACTCGCTGGGCTATGTAGACGATGTGTTTCTGGGGATGCGCCCGTGGACACGGGCCAGCGTGAGCCGCATGCTGAAAGAGGCTGGGAACAACCTCGGAGATGCGAAGGATCCGGGTCGCTCGGCTGCGGCAGAGGCGCAAGAGATCTACGACGCGGTCAGCCGCGAATTACATTCCGAGGCCGCCGGCCCCGACGAAAGTTATCAGAAAACCGTCTGCATCGAGTCGGTATACTCTGTGGCGCGCGCCTTCGGCGGCACGCCGTTGCGGGACAGCTATCATTTGGGCTCGACGATCGTCAACGACTACGGTCGGCATTACGAAAGCGGCTTTAATAACTACTCCGGCATGAGCGGCTATGCCACCGCCGGTAGGTTCACGTTCTATGCGCGCGGCGAGTTCCAGGGAGCGCCATCGGCCGCCGGCTATTCGGCTGCGCTGGCGCAGACGCTTTCTTCGATCGACGAAACGAGCTTTCTGAACCCTGCAACCAAGCTGCCGTACAACCAGACCACCACTCCCCTTGGCCCGATTGACACGTCTACCCAGGGACGTTTTCTGGAAGCTTACCTCTCCGCACAAGTGCTGAGGCACGTAATCTCCTTCGGCAAACAGGATGAATGGCTGGGACCAGGGCTGGGCGGCGCAATGGCCTACTCGAACAACGCCGAAAACTTCTACGCACTGCACATCAACCGCGTTGAGCCATTGCACGTCCCAGGGTTGTCGTATCTGACCGGCCCGTTTCGCTACGAGTTTTTGCTCGGTGCGCTGCGCGGCCATACCTTGATGCCCAACCCGGCTTACCAGGCCAACCCTTCGCCGAACATGGCCAACGTGATCAATCCTGGCGACCCCTGGGTGCACGTGGAAAAGATCAGCTTTCGCCCCACGAACAGTCTTGAGTTCGGATTCGAGCGCACGGCACTCTTTGGCGGTGAAGGCCACTCGCCGGTCACACTCCATACTTTTCTAAAGAGCTTTTTAAGCCTCAGTGCTCCGGGTGGCCCAGGTTCGACCGGTCCCGATCCCAAGTGGGGCAGCGACGACCCGGGCGCACGTTACGGCGCGTTCGACTTCTCTTACCGACTTCCCTTCCTCCGCAAATGGCTAACGCTCTACTGCGACTCCCACGTGCATGACGATGTTTCGCCCATCGACGCGCCCCGGCGCGCAGCGTGGCGGCCCGGCATTTATCTCTCCCACGTGCCCGGTGTTCCCAAGCTCGATGTGCGTGTCGAAGCCGCCTCTACGGATCCGCCCGTCTCCACCAGCAACGGAGGCGTTTTCATGTATTGGGAGATCGTCGAAAAACAAGGCTACACCAATCAGGGCCAGCTCTTCGGCGACTGGATCGGGCGCGAGGATAAGGGAGGCCAAGCCTGGGTTACTTATCACCTGAGCGGCAACGAGTGGATTCAGGTAAGCTTGCGCAATCAAAAAGCCGCCAAGGATTTTATCCCTGGCGGCACCACGTTGAACGACATCGATTTCCAGGCGCTGAAGCGAGTCGGAAAGGACTTTGCCATTTGCGGCAACTTTGCCCTGGAGCACTGGATGGCGCCCATTTATCTCCCAGGCCAACAGACGGTGACCACGACTACGATTCAGTTGACCTGGTTCCCGGAGCGGAAGCTCGGCTTTTAGCGATTCCTGTTGCGCTGAAATCGTCCCGATACGGAACTTCGCCAACAGCCCGTGGTGTAATTAGCGAATCTGCGGAATAACCGGTTAAAATGCTGAGCACATTGTAAGCGTGTGGTCTTCCCCTCTGGCGTCGGCAGTGGTTCGGGTTTGACGATGTGGCCATGGTTCAGGCGGAGGGAGCGGAACGCCGTGTTCGGCGATTTCGTTCGGTTGCGGAGAAGCGGCGGATTGTCGAGTTGACGTTGGAGCCCGGTGCGAGTGTGGCGTCGGTGGCACGGGCACACGGTGTAAATGCCAACCAGGTCTTCGCATGGCGAAGCGCCTTCAGGAGTGGCGAGTTAGCGGATCCGGCCGCTCCAGCCGCAGCTTTGCTTCCGGTCACGGTGTCTGCTCCCTGTGCCGCAGCCGTGGCCTCAGGCCATGTGGATACGAAGCAACTACCGGTGTGAGGCGGCTCTATCCACCTCGAATTTCCAGGCCGGGCGACGATCAGTGTGGAGAGCGGCGCCGATGCGACGTTGTTGCGAACGATCCTTGAGAGCCTGCGCAAGTGATCGAGTTGCGCACCGGAACGAAGATCTGGATCGCCGCCGGCGTGACCGACATGCGCCGCGGCTTCGACGGCCTGAGCGCGAAGGTACAGACCGTTCTGGAGCAGCAGCCGTTCTCCGGACACGTCTTCGTTTTCCGCGTAAGCACATTCCGCATTTGGTTTCTTGCGCCCGCCGCCTTAGCGGTACCCGTTGTAGTTGGCCGAACGAGTCTCACGGGTAAAGCCGGGCGAGGGTGATCTGTGCCCGGTCGTAATCCTCCGGTACTCCTATGTCGAGAAAGGAGCCAGCCACCTTGAAAGCTGCCGGTCTCAGCCGGGCAACCTGAGGCGCAAGAAAATCCCTTTCAAACGAGAATGGTTCCCCAATCACGAATGGCCAGTCCAGGCTTGTATTCAGCGCATACGCTCCAGCGTTAATCCAGCCCGAACCGGAAGACCCCTTCTCTTCAAAACTCACGATGCAGTCTCGGTTCACCTCAACCTTCCCATAGCGCCCCACATCATCCTGGTGCGCGATCGCGATGGACACTTCGGCACAGGAATGACGGTGAAAGCGCATCAGGTCGGCGTAGTCTGCGTCGAGGAATGTGTCACCATTCAGCACCAAAGCACTATCCTCTGCCGCATTTGCGATAGCTTTCCGAATCGCACCTCCGGTGCCGAGCGGCGACTCTTCCACCGCATAGGTCAATTCCATAGCCTCATACGAATTGCCAAAATGGTCTTGAATAGCCTGGCAAAGGTATCCTACGGAAAGGATTACGCGGGTGCACCCAAAGCTCTTGAGTTGTCGAAGGAGAATCTCGAGAAAAGGCTTGTCTCCAATCGGAGCCATTGCTTTGGGCAAGCCAGGTATGCGGGCTGCCAATCGTGTACCTAGTCCGCCTGCAAGAATAATAGCTTCCATGAACTATCTCTGAATTGCGCTGCCTGGCCCATAAGTTTGACTCTGCTCTTGACGGAAATAGAAACTCTCAGTCAGCATACAAAAGATGTGCTCCACTGCCAGATGTGCCTGCTGGATATACATGGTTACTTCGGACGGAACTTTAATAGCGTAGTCGCAAAGAGCCGGCATATTACCGCCCGAACCACCGGTTAAACCAATAGTCATAATCCCCAAATTGCGGGAGGTATTTAACGCTGCCAAGACGTTCGGCGAGCGGCCCGAAGTGGAGATGCCCAGGAAGACGTCGCCGAATTGTCCAAGGGCGTCAATTTGTCGCGCAAAACTGCACTCATAGCCATAGTCGTTTGCGATCGCGGTCAGGATAGAGGTGTCCGTGGTGAGTGCGATGGCCCGCATCGCGGGCCTGTCCTGAACCAAACGGCTGACAAACTCGGCTACCAGGTGCTGCGCATCGGCAGCGCTGCCACCGTTGCCGGCCACCATTAGCTTCCGCCCGTTTTTCATTGCCGCAGCGGTCTGCTGCGCCGCTTCCACCAGCATGGCGTGAATTGTCATGTCGTTCTTAACGGCCTCTAAAACGGCAATTCCCTCGCCCAATACTTCGCGAACCCGGTCCCTCATGGCACCCTCCACGCTTGCACACCGGCAGTCGTGAAATGGCAACTGTGCGCAGTGCCTCCGTTGTGTTTGGCATGAATTGCGGCCGCGACCATGTCTTTACAATTTAGATCAGTGAGGAACATCATAAATCCGCCGCCGCCGGCGCCAGAGATTTTCGCGCAGTAGGCGCCAGCCTTGATGGCGCAGTCGTACAGAGACTCAATATGTTCATTACTAATCTGCTGCGCTGTAAGCTTCTTCGATTCCCAACCAGACCGCAGCACGTTGTGCAGCGTTCGAAAATCGCCGCGAAGCAAGCATTCTTTCATCCGAAACGCCTCTTCCTTCAAGGAATGCATTGCATCGATCGTCTGTTCATTCCGGGCGCGAACATTCTGCGACTGCTCCTCAATAATATTGGCTGAGTCGCGCGATTGGCCAGTGAAGTACAGCAGCAGCGAAGCTTCAAGCTCGGAAACGATCCAATCCTTGATGCGCAGAGGATTGACCAGCACGTCACCGTTCCTGCCGAATTCCATGAAGTTGAAGCCGCCGAATGCCGCCGAGTACTGATCCTGCTTGCCGCCCTGCAGGCCGGCTTCCTGGCGCTCGATGACCCAGGCGACGTGCGCCAGTTCGTAATCGCCCAGCGGCAGGTTTAGCCACTCGAAGTATGCCGCAAGCATAGCCACCACCAGCGTGGACGAAGAGCCAAGGCCTGATCCGGCCGGCACGTCAACGTGAGTGCTAACGCGCACACTTAGCGACCTGTTGCCGTTGTAGTTTCTCACCACGTGGTTATAGACGACCTTGAAGAGATCGAGCTTTCCATCCATGGGAAGCTGTGGCGCAGCTTCGTAGTGCGCACTTAACTTCAAGTCTGCAGAGATGAAGTCGATTGTGCCATCCTCTAGCGGTTCCAAAGTTACGTAGGCGAAATAGTCGATCGTCGCATTCAAAATGGCCCCGCCGAATTCATCGCAGTACGGAGACACATCTGTCCCACCTCCGGCAAGACCAAGTCGTAACGGCGCTCTGGAGCGAATAAGCATAGTCGTGGTGAACCAGTCTATAGATAAACGCAAATGAGATGCGTGTCAAGTGAGAGCATATCCCGCTTGATAGCTTCCAATCTGTAAGCTTCGTACCCGTCGACAGCGCGTACGCGGTTGTGCGAATCGGCAAAAAAGTGCCCGGTTTCGGCACGCTCCCGGCCTTCGGACAGGAATGCGCCGGTGCGAGTTTCCCTCACTAACATTTCCTGGCTAGTTTCAGCACAAGATCGGCAGCCTCGGCGAGCGAGTTGCAAGTGGCGTCTGGCAGGTTTGCGTCCCGATCCATTGCAACGCGCGGTGAATCGGCCGACCGGATGAGCATTACCCGTATGCCGGCGTTGCGGGCGAAGTCAACGTCGGAGAGCGAGTCACCTATCATCACACTCGACTCCGGCTGAATAGAAGGAAAGTCCGCGACGGCCTGACGGAACATTCCGATCCCTGGCTTTCTGCAATCACACATGCCGTAGTCGTGCTCGCAGAAGTAAATGCGGTCGATGCGACAACCCTCACCGCAAAGGAATTCCTGAAGTTGTGCGTGGATAAGATCAACATCGGCACGCGTACAGCGGCCAAGTGCGATGCCGCGTTGATTGGAGACGACGAGAACGCGCAGGCCGGCGTCGTTCATTTTCCGGATGGCGTCCGCCACGCCAGGAAGGATCTGGAACTGCTGCCATGACGTGACATATTCCCCATCCGGCGATTTGAGATTGATGACGCCATCACGATCGAGAAAAACTGTGCTGACCACGGCCGGATTGCTCTCCATTGGGCTGGCTGTTCGACCCAGAATACCATCTGCATTCTCAGAGGGTCGCGATTCAACATACATGCGCCATTCACTCTTGTCCAAATTGGCGGTTGAGCGGCCGCGGTAGAGCCCTGCTAAGGTTTGTCTTGAGAGACATTAACCCAAAAGGGGGGTCACCGTCGCCGAGAGTCGAGTATCCAGCATTTTCAGCCAGTGAAGGAGAAGCTGAACCGGGTCCCAATGGTCCGAAAGCAAACGGATGCATTCTGTCGGAAGCATTGGGAGAAACCAGTTCAATGGGAGGAAAGCGAACCCGATTGACGCTTTCGTCAATAATCGAGGTGTTGCGTCGACGTCGGCGGCAATGTTGTGACAACACTACTGCAACGTAACCAGCACCTCGATCAGACCGGTGCTGGATTTGAGCGGTTGCATCGCCTTCCCAATCACGGCGCCCAGCATCTGGCTGCGATCAGTGCCTTTCATCGCATAACCCGAAATGGATGAAGTCACCAGCAAGTCGCCGGGATGGATGGGACCATTTTCCGCCGATACCTTGGTAGGTACCACACCAATCATGGCCATTGGCAACTCGGCACCATCCTTCGGCAAGGATTGCCGGCGGCCTATCACGCCCGGCTTGGTCGCATAGATTCCGGCCACCATGGTGGAGTAGGGTTGGGAGGATCTCTCGACTTCGCCGCTGCCGTCTTGGGATATGACAAGGACATCCCCAGGCTCGTATTTCCTGCCCAGCCCTTTTGCCTCTACTGCTTCCGCGTAGTCGCCGCCGCTTAGAGTGCCGGTCCAGGCAACCGTCTGTGTACCCCCGCCGTTGGGAAAGGTAATGCCGGAGGTTCCAACATTCACGGCTCCGCCGCTGGGCCCCAACAGGGATCCGTCAATCTGTGCGTTTCCATTGACCTCAAGGGGCTGGGCCGGCGTCGGCGTGCCAATCCCTACGCTCGCCGTGGAACTCACAGGCGAAATCGTGTTGCCTGAAACGGTCCACCCATTCGACGGCCCCGCAGGCCCCTGCGACCCTGTTAAGCCCGTGGGTCCCTGCGGACCGCTTGGACCTGTCGCGCCCACTGGACCCTGTGGACCCGCAGGAATATTGGTCAGCCCGGAGCCGTTGCCGTAGTAAGCACCCGCAATGGCTACCGACCCCGCCGGTGCGCCAGCAGGCAGGGTCGTTCCAACTTCCACATTGCCGCTCTGGTCGATTCGCATGGCTTGGCTGAGAGTCGCAGTGCCATTTGGTGTCGTAGAAAAAACGATGGCGGTCCCTTGTGCGGTATCCGTCCAGTTCTGAGTTGCATTAAAGAAAATCTTTGCCCTTGATGCTGGGCTGAATCCACTGCTCCCATAAGCACGCGTACCTATACCGCCAATCGTGTCTCCCGAAAGTACCGCAGAGGGTGCGCTGAATGTTCCCTCCGCC
>CAYZVG010000129.1:0-8325 GCA_964481595.1 uncultured Occallatibacter sp.
CCAACGACATTGAAGACGCGCCCAAGCCTGAGCTGACGTCTTCTGCCGCGGAAGATACGAGCGTGAGCAAAAAGCGCAGTATTTACCGCTGGATTGCATCCGGCGTGCTGATCGCTCTGGCGGCCATTGGCGTTTACACGCTCCTATACCGCATGACCCATCGCCGGACACAGATTCGTTCTGTAGTGATCCTGCCTCTCAAGAATCTTTCCGGCGATCCAAGCCAGGACTTCTTCTCCGACAGCTTTACGGCGGAACTGATCAACCAGTTGGGACAGAATCCGGCGTTGAGAGTGATCTCGCTGACGTCGTCGATGAATCTGAAGGGATCGCCGAAGATGATCCCCGAGATTGCACGCGAGCTGGATGTGCAAGGCGTGATCGAAGGCAGCGTGGAGAAGGAAGGAAACCGCATCCGGATCAGCGTGGATCTCATTGATGGACGCACCGACGAACCTATCTGGGCACAAACCTATGTCCGCGATGTAAACAGCGTCCTGAATCTTCAAGGCGAGGTTGCTGCCGAGATTGCGGAAGATATTGAGACAACCATTTCGCAGCGAGGACAAGTGCGCGCGGACGGGAAGCACATCATAAGCCCCGCAGCACACGATTACTACTTGCACGGCCTGCTGCTTTTGAACGCCGAAGAAGACGCAGATGCATTGACGAGCCTGCGTGAGGCGGTGCGGATCGATCCCAAGTCGCCGCAGGCTCACGCCGCCTTGGCCGAGTGCCTGGGCCGGATGGCGGTTTCAGGAGTGATGCCTTACCGCGAGGCCTATGCCGCGCAAAAATCGGAGGCAGAGCAGGCGATAGCACTCGATCCCTCGCAAGCCGAAGCACACGCCGAGTTGGCTGAGGCGGTGATGTCTCTGGATTGGGATTGGCAAACCGCAGGCCAGGAGTTCAATCGCGCGCTGGAGCTGAACCCCAACTCCGCATACACTCACCAGAAATACGCGATCTATCTGCTATATCAAGGGCGCACCGCCGAAGCCATTGCGCAGGCAGACGCAGGCGCAGAGCTTGCGCCTACCTCCGCACTCTCATTTCGCAACCAGGCTTTTGTCTATCTATTTGCGCGCCAGTACGACAAGACGTTGAAGTTTGTTGAGGCAACACGCGCGATGGGCCTGGAGCCGCCTGGATGGAACTTCTTCATGGCCGGCGCTTACACAGGAAAGGGCCAGTACAAAGCGGCAATCGATTTGTTCTTGAAGGCGCAGAAGTCTCCGCACACGCTTGGGCATCTGGGAAATGCTTACGCGCTTGCCGGCGAAAATCAGGCTGCTCTCAAGACCATCGCCGAGCTCGAAGATGGATTGCGCACACAGAGCATTGGCGCGTATGAGATCGCGCTGGTATACGCAGGTCTCGGCGACAAGAAGAACGCGCTCGTCTGGTTAAAGAAGGCCTACGATGCGCACGATGTGGGTCTGTTGTACATCAAGATCGACCCAGGTCTTGACCCACTGCGCGGCGAGCCCGAGTTCCAGGACTTGATCCGGCGCGTCGGACTAACGCCGTAGCGAAACAGCGCACAGAAACACCCTTGAAATTTTAAGGGAGCTTCGACGCTGTGGATTCAGACTTTGGACTCGTGCTATCGCAGATGACCCAAGGAACGCGCGATAAGCGGCGCGTGTTTGGCACTGGCTGGCCTGGTTCGATGTATCTGTAGCTCGCTGAAAGACAACCGCAGATCCCTCGCTGCGTTCGGGGTGACAGTGCTCTTGTTTGGTGAGTCGCAAACTTATCCCATCCATCGCACGATAAAACTGCGCGATGGATGGGGCACGGTGCATTGTGGGAGAACACGGTTCTAGGGTGTATCCACATAGAGCGCCTTAGGGGCGCGTGAGCGCGACAGGCGTGAGTTTGGCTGCTTCTGCTACGGGTAGTTCGACTGCGCCTACGCGGCCTGAAGTTACATCGCGGACGCCGGTGCGGAGGAAGTAAGTGCCGTCTTCGGTTGGGACGCTGATCTCTTGCTTGAACTGCAAACCGTGATTGAGCACAGAGTCATAACGGGCCGGAGGAATGGAGAGTTTGACGCCATTGATTTGGGTATTTACCAGGCCGCGGTAGGAGTCATAGACTAGCGCGAGTATCTCAAGCGAGCAGTGGTGAATGCCGTCGGGAGTGGCGGGGCAGGAAAGGTTGTCGGCAGCGACGTTGTAACTGACGGTGTATCGGCGGAACGGGCCTTTGACCTTTGCCTCGACTTTGTTGCCGGGGGCGGCGACGGACTCGGCGTCTGCCGTGGACGGGCGAGCATTGACGAGGAGCATGATCTCTGTTGGCGCGGGAGCGCCGCGCATCATGCCCGCGTTGAGCGCGTCATAGGGCGCGCCTTCGGGGCCGGTATCGTCTGTTTTTTCTTTTGCGGGGTTTGTGTGCTTTTGTGCGTTGAGATCGTAAGAATAGTAGCCGCGGCGGTAAGCGAGCGAGACGCCCTTGCGGGCGACCTCGACTTTGATCTTGCGGTAGTAGCCGTTCTGCGCGGAGTTGGTGGGGACGTAAGTGATGGTGTAGTAGTTTGCGCCTGCGGCAACGACCTTTTCCACGGCTCCGGAGAGATCGTTGGTGTCGATGAAGGCCTTGCCGCCTGTGGCTTCGGCAATTTCACCCATTGTGTTATGAGCCTCAACCGTGTCATGCGTGAAGCCGTTGTGGGACGAATTGATTGCGCTGGTAGAACCGAGAGAGACGGGTCCGTTATCGATCGATGCATCATAGGTCCAATCCGACCTGAACCCGAGCGCGTCGACCGGATAGACAGCCACCTGGCCGCGGGTCAGTAAAGCCTCAGTGTCTCTAAGTTCGTCGGAGAGCATCGACTCGGGAACGCCATCGCCAATGATGTGAAGTGGGAAGGACTCCGAGAACCAGATCAAGTTCTTGCGGCCCTGAAGACTGCTGAGATAGCGCCCGAGCAGGTTGAAGTCGTCCAACGTGTAGCGGATGCGGATGCGTTCTGTAATTGCAGACCCTTCCGTCTTCATCTGCCCGTTCCCGAACGCCATACCAGATACGCCTTCGTCCAGCAGCGGAGAGGTATTGGGCTTTTCCTTCTCCATGATCGTGCGCAGTTCATCGATGTCGGTCGTGAATCCCTTGATGAGTTGCAGGCGAGTTCCCAAACGAAAGATCTCAATCTCGGTTCCCGGCTTCGCCTCTTTGAGATACTTCAGCAACTGATTGCGCACAGTGATCTGGTCTCTCGGATACGTATTGAGCGTATCGAGCAACAGGATGGTGAGCGGACCAGTGGCCGGGGCCGGCGTGTAGTTTGTGTAAGTTCCTTCATCTAGTTTGGGAATCGGAGCAATGGGTGGCGGCGTGGTGGGAGTGCTGTGCTCTTCGAAATTTTTGACCGTTTGGAGATGGCCGTCTTCGAGGATTTTGAAGTCGCCGGCGGTGAGGTGATGCACGGGATTCTGTTGCGAGTCAGTGACCGTGACATCGACGACGACAAGGTCGGAACTAGCATGGATGGTGGTTGTAGGGGCTGGCTCGGCGGATTGGGCTGCGGAGGAGAAAGGAAAGCTAAGAAGAACAAAGAGGCCTCGCAGAAAATACATGCGAGTCATAGGCGCGCTCCTTTAGGCGATGCGAGTATAACTCAAGTGGTGGGAGGCCTGCCCTTTTATGGTGGTGGAGGTGCGGTTTTTCTCGTCCACTGCGCACAATGCCATCAATCCCGCCAGCGCCGCTCCTCAGCTCCGTTGTTCCATACTAATTACGCACGAAAAACTTTCTGTGTGCATCCTATTTTCCAGTCTTATGCACCGGCACGGCAGCGGACGCTTGTTTAATCCGCAGTCCGCAACGCTGTAGGCTGATCGCCGTCGCGCCTATGCCCAATCTATTTTTGTTCATGTGTCGGCTCCGGAACTGGGCCAGCACCGCCCGGCGTTCCGTTGTTGCTGTCTGTGCTCGCCACAGGCAAAATCCGCGACTCCGACCGGAAAACGTGATAGTCGGTAAACACCACGTCGTTTAATTGCGTGATCACTCTGTCCGGCGATTTGTCCGTCAAAGCGGCGTAGACCCCCGATCGTTCATCGGACTGGAACCTTGAGAGAGCCACGCTCCGCACCGGGCAAATGTAGCTGCTTCCGCCAATCTCCACGGCTCCGAATTCTACCTGGATCGAGCCGGCGCTGGTCACTGCCCGCGGGCCGAAGTCGGCCTCCATAGAGATGCGCATGATGCTGCCCATCGCCGGGTCGATGCCGATCTCTCCGTGGTATGCGGGATTCATACTCTTTGTCCGTCGGAGAAAGTTATTGTTCTCTCTATACTCCAGGTTCGCTGTGTCGGACGAGTCTCCTTGCGAGCTCAGGCCCACTGTGTAGTGTGAGTGCTCTTGCGGCACCGTGTAGCTGAACACTCCGTAGTCGCCATTCGCTCCCCGTTCCCAGTGCGACCACAGCAATCTTCCCTGCAACGCGTCGGAGAGCACGACGTTCAGAATCGGCCCGAACTCTCCCTTTGAGGAAAGCCCAACATCTTTGGCATTGGTTTTATTGGCACCGGAGTCCACTACTTCTGCTCCGTCGCGGTAAGTCACCGGCACGCTCCAACTGCCCGCTGAAAAAAGCTGCCCAAAATCGTTGTCCACGTTTTCAGCATTCGCAACGGCGGGCGGCGCGTCCCCCTTTATGTGCGGCACCGTTTCAAAACTCGTGGTCCGTCGCGTCGCCGTAAAATTCGGCAGCCGGTGAAGCGTGTCCGCGGTGTAGTCCATAGCCTTCTTCAGCATCTGGATTTGCGCGTCCCGGTCGGGCTTTGGGGTGTTCGGCACATCCTCCGGCGCAGCGCCCTCAAAGGCCGAGCCATCGGCAATCTTGATCAAAGCCTCCCGGCTTAGCGGGTCAGGAAACTCCGACTCCCACTTCGCCAGCCGCGTGTAACTCACTCTTTCGGTCAGCACAAGATCGTCGATCTGCTTGGCGACCTTCTTGTCCGGCTGCCCATGGGCTGCTGCCAGCAGTTTTTCCAGCTCCGCCACACTCACGCGCCTGGCCGCGCAAGCCGGCAAGGCCATCCCCGCTATCACCAACAGAAAGTGCAATTTACGCATCGAGCATCACCCGTTTCAATCGCGGATCAAGTATAGCTCCAATCGAAATCGATGATCGCCTGATTGAAACCGCTAAAAACCTCGCCGTCGTTATGCTCACGCATTACCTCAGGCAGGTTTAACGGCAGAGCCGCACGGCTAAAGCCGTGCCCTTTCAAAACGAGATATATGCAACCAGTTCTAGGGTTTGGCAGCCGCAGGCGCTGCAGGTTGCGCCGGTGGCGCTGTTGCCGAAACCGGCGTCAACTTGGCGACGGCCGCAACCGGCAGCTCAACGGCTCCTATGTGACCCGAATTCAAATCCATTAGCCCCACGCGAAGAGTGTAGTCGCCCCTGGAGGGAACGCTGATTTGCTGCCGGTATTGAATGCCGCCATTCAACAGAGCGCTATAGCGTGCGGCGGTAAATCCAGCTTTGATTGCGTTGGTCTGACTGTTGATGAGTGCGCCGTCAGGGCCATAGACGAGGGTGACAAACTCCAGCGAGCAGTAATGGATGCCGGCAGAATCGACGGGGCAGACGACATTACTTGCGGAGGCGTTGTAGCGAACGGCGTAACGCCGGAATGGCCCCTTCACTTTTGGGCTGGTCTTGTTTCCTTCAGCGGCTTCCGTCTCGGGGTCTGCCGTTTGGGGCCGGGCTGAGGCCAGGAAGATAATCTCTGTCGGCTCGGGAGCGCCGTTCGTCATAGCAGCGTTGAGCGCGCTGTAGGGAGCCGCTTCAGGACCGGTTGTGGCCGACGAGGACCCCAGCTTGGTGGTAGCTTTCTTATCCCTGAAGTCGTCGGCATAGTAGCCGCGGCGGTAGGCCAGCGACACTCCTTTGCGATCGAGGTCGACCTTGATCTTGCGGTATCCGCCTTTCATCTCAGTATTGGTGGGGATATAGGAGACGGTGTAGAAGTTGGAGCCCGCTTCAGTGACTTTCTCGACTGAACCCGCCAGGTCGTTGGCGTTGACGAAGGCCTTTCCGCCAGTGGCTTCGGCCATTGTCGTCATGGTGCTGTGGTCGTTTGACAGCTCCTCGTTGAAATCGATGTGGGACTTTAAGATGGAGGTAGTTGACAGCCTGGCGCCGTTCTCGTCGTCATACATGGGATCGGTTCTGAGCCCGCGCGCATCGATGGGATAAACGGCCACCTGGCTGCGGCCCAGGCGGGTCACTGTATCTTTGAATTCATCCCCAAGATTGAGCATGACGGCAAAAGGATCTGCCTGGCTTCCATCGGGGAGCACGTTGATGGGAAACGATCCCGAAAACCAGATGAGGTTTTTGCGGCCCGGCAGGTTGCCGAGAAAGCGCGCGAGCTGATTGAGCCCATCGAGCGTATAGCGGATCTGGGCTTGAAGCCTGAAGGTCTTTACATCCTCCTCGAACCGCTGAATGTTGGCCATCTCCGCCTGACCGGATGGGGAGTTGCCGGCCGCCGAGGAGATTGAGTCGATCATCGAATTGTCGGCCGCCATGGGATCGAGCGCCGAGGTGCTTTCCATGAATGCCGAGGGATTAGGCAAGGTCTTGCTGCTGGCCATCATGGTGCGCAACCGGTCGAGATCGGCGGTAAATCCCTGGAGAAGGTAGAGGCGCGTGGTCAAACCGAAGACCGCCACCTGCGTTCCCGGCTTGGCATCTTTCAGATACTTCAGCAACTGGTTGCGCACATACGTCTGGTCTTCAATGGGGGTATTGAGCTCATCGATGAGCAGGATAGTGAGCGCGCCCTTTGCGGGTGTTGGCGTGAAGTTGGTAAACGTGCCGGGATCGAGCTTGGGAATCGGCGTGATCGGCGGCACCGGACCGGAGACGTGCTCCTCAAAGTTCCTCACGGTCTGGGCCTTGCCGTCTTCGTAGATTTTGAAATCGTCTTGCTTGAGCTGGTGCACGGGGTTCTGGTGCGCGTCGACCACCGTGACATCGACAGTAACCAGATTGGAACTGACGTGGATGGTAGTTTGGGGAGCCGCAGCCGCGGATTGATTGGCCTGTGCCTGACCGGCAGCAAATGAAGATGCGCCCATGAACAACGTTGAAACCAGCAGACAGTGATAGCGACGCATGAACCCACCCCTTCGGCAGATCCGCAACAACCCAGGCGCTATCGGGGGCCTGGGCTTTTGCGGGTTCAGAAAAAACAATACAGCAAGATTACGGATTCGATGGAGCCGCGGGGCCGCTTGCGGGCGCGGGTGCGGGTGCCGTGCCTGTTGCCGTGGTTGGCGTAGCAGGCGGCAGCTTGGCGATGACGGACACCGGGATTTCAATTGAACCCACGCGCCCGGAGTTCATGTCCAGCATTCCCACGCGAACGGTGAAAGCCCCTTTGACCGGAAGGCTGATCTGCTGCTCATACTGAACACCCGTATCCCGAGCCTCCTTGTAAGCGGCAGGCGGAAAATCGAGCTTTACGGCGTTGGTGGCGGAATTGAGCGTCTTGCCTTGGGAGTCGTATACCATGGCCGCGTATTCTATCGCGCAGTGATGCGCGCCGTCGGGGGTCGTCGTGTATTGGATGTCGTGAGCCGAGGCGCTGTAGCGGACGGTGACCGTGCGGAAAGGTCCCAACACACTCGGACCCAGCCGATTGTTCGGAGCAAGCGCGACCTCAGTCGCATTGCTTTTGGGCCGGACGGCGGCCAGGAAGAGAAGTTCGGCAGGCTCGGGTGCGCCGTGCTGCATGGCGGCGTTGAATGGGTTGTAGGGGGCGGCGGTTGCGCCCAAAGCCGACTTGACCGTGTCGCCAACGTGATGGTTCGCATTTGGATCGTCGGTGAAATAACCCCGGCGATAAGCGAGCGTGAGCCCTTTGCGGTCAATATCGACTTTGATTTTGTGGAAGGCGTTGCTGGCGGGATTCGAGGGCACATAAGTGATGGTGTAGTAGTTGGAGCCGGCTGCGATGGCATCGCGGACGGCTGCCGTCAGATCGTTCGTATTGATGAATGCCCTGCCACCGGTGCTCTCCGCCATCGACTTCATGGTGCCATGAGCGTTGGCCAACTCCTCGGTAAAGCTCTGTTGCGAAGCAATCATATCGGATGTGGCTTGCGCATTTGGACTGGATTCCGCGGGTGAACTTTGCACCACAGATAGCGGGTTTACCGGTGCCGAAGAACTAGCCGGAGCGCCGATAGTGCCTGCGCCGACGGCAGACGATCCCCCACCGTTCTCGGCGGTCTGGTTGGGGTCGGTTCTAAGTCCCTCGGCGTCTACCGGATAAACGGCCACCTGGCTG
>CAYZVG010000130.1:0-8320 GCA_964481595.1 uncultured Occallatibacter sp.
CTGGTATAGAGCGCGCGGCCATAGAGCACCTGTGCAAACAAGAGCGGCGGCACACCCAGATTGATCACGAAGGTCATGACGACCGTGAGGCGGCGAGCCAGAGCCCGCGCGGCAACCACCGCATGGGGCGAGCCGCTGAACAGGCTGAGCAGTATCGCCAGCAGCAGCCCTCCAAGCAGCATCTCAACGGCCACGAAATGCAGCGCCAGGGTGACGTCGTGCAGCAACTTGAGCAGCCACACCGGAGCAGGCAAAGGAATAGGATCGACGGCGGGATAGATTGGCATAGGTACCTTGTGAGCTTGGAAAACTAGCAGAAAGTGTAGCCAGAGATAGGGTTAGAGAATGTGATGGCGGATACAGTTGTAACCCAGTTCAGTCCAAATTGACCAAACTTGCATTTTGCCTCTTGAAATGTTCCAATCTGGATATTGAAACAGGGGTGCTCCACGATGTGGGGCTGAGAAATACCCTAGAACCCGATCCGGATAATACCGGCGTGGGAAGTTTCGAAGCCGCAGGGCCTTCTTCCTTCCATCCAAACGAGTTCCCCTGTTCATGTTTTTGAACAAGGGGAATCTATGTCTTTTGATCCAGCCTCTACTCGCGGTGTATCTCTTTCGTTGGCCAGTGCTCGTTCTTGTGGGATTGCCTGCGCGTTTCTGTTCGCGCTTTCCTGGTGCATTATCGCGGCAGGAGCGCAAACGCCCGCCGCCGCGCCGCAAGCCTCGCCAGCGAGCCAGTCGACTGCATCGGTCAGCCAGCAGAAGCCGGCTCGGGTGACCACAACCGTCGTCGTCCACGGAGAAACGAAAGACAACTACCTTCCCGAGTCGGTTACATTGGGCACGCTGGGCAGCGAGCCGTTGCAGTCTGCGCCGGTTTCAGCAACCGTGATTACGCGCGATCTGCTCAACGACCAGGTTTCGCGCCTGCTCTCTGACGTGGTAAAGAACGATGCTTCGGTTCTTGACGACTACGTTCCGGTTGGCTACTACGGCGGCTATGAGATTCGTGGCTTTCCGGTCGATCTCGCCACCGGTTTTGAGATCGATGGAATGACCGTCGCCGGTGAGCAGGATGTTCCGCTTGAGAACAAGCAAAGCGTCGAAATTCTCAAAGGGATTGCCGGGGTCGAAAGCGGAGTGACTACAGCGGGCGGGCTCATCGATTACGTCACCAAGCGGCCGGCGAATATTCAGGCGGTCGATCTGGCCACCGATCATCGCGGCACAGCGTATGGAGCCATCGATTTTGGCCATCTCTTCGGGCGGCAGAACCAGGTGGGCATGCGCCTGAATCTTGCAGGTGAACGAATCGTTCCGTATATGAACGACACCAACGGCTGGCGCGCGGTAGGCGCAGGCGCGGCAGACTGGAAGATCGACGAGCACACCCTGCTCAGAGGCGACTTTGAATACCAGCACAAGACCGAGCGCGATGGCAGCGGCTATCAACTGCTGGGCGGAACAACGGTGCCCGACATCGACAGCCTCTTCCGCTCGACTATGCCCGGCGATCAGTCCTGGGCTCCGCCGGATACTTACGATACGTTCAACGCAAATGCGCGCATCAATCGTGAGCTTTCGCATCATTGGACGGCCTTTGCCGCAGCCAGCCTGAGCCACTCGCTGATTCAGGACAACGTGATCTACGCGTATGGCTCGGCGATTACGACCGATCCGAACACCGGCTATACAATCTCAGCTTGCGCGAATGCGCCCGATGCGCCGATCAACTTTTTCTGCCCCGACGGCACGTATGGAATTTACGACTATCGCAATCCGGGCGAGCTGCGCATTGACGCCGCTGCCCAGGCCATGGCCACCGGCCACATCCAAACCGGAGCCGTTACGCAGGATGTGACGCTCGGCGGAGAGCTGTTTCTGCGCAGCGTACATCAGCCGGGTTTCTACACAGCGGCGGAGCCTTATTCGGCCGATGGAATTGTGCAGGATGGCGCGGTTTACTACTATCTCGGCTCGGAAAATATCTATCAGCCGATGATCCCGTATCCGATTGAGAGCCCGGTTGAGCAGGCTGGTCCGCGGCGTCTGTATGTCGACAGCCATCAATCGTCCGCCGTAATCCAGGACCGCATCCACTTACCTGGCCGCATCCAGCTCATCGCAGGCGGACGCTACGATTCGCTGCACGACCACAACTACTCGGCGTATGCCTCTTGCTACGACCCCACCAACCTTGATCCATCTTCGGCGCCGAACCCTAATCCATGCGGTCCGGTCCTGACAGACAAGCCGGTTTGGCTGCCGCAATTCGCCGCAACCTTTAACCCGGTAAGTTCGCTCACTCTCTACGCGAACTACGGCGTGGTGCTTTCGCTGGGTCCGCAAGCGCCCTTCTGGACCGACAACGGCAGCCAGTTTCTATCGCCGTTTTATACGCGCCAGGTTGAGGCCGGCGCAAAGTACGAGCCCGGCCAGCGCATTCTGCTTACCGCTGCGTTCTTCCGTATGCGTTCGCCGTTCTTCTATCCTGAGCTGCTTGCCGCACTGAACAGCGATTACCCATCATGCGCGGCCGGAGACGAGTGCTTTGTCTCCCAGGGCCGCGAGACGCACGATGGCATTGAGCTGAACGCCGAAGGCAAAGCGGCAAACTGGCTCAAGCTGAATGCTTCGGCCTCGGCGATCAATGCGAAGTCTTCAGAAACCGGCACGCCCTCATACGACAACAAGCAGGTGATCAACGTTCCGCATCTGCACACGGCCGTGTTTGCCGATCTGAGCTTGCCGCACATGCGCGGTTTGCATCTGATGCCGGGATGGAGCTACACCGGCCGCAAAGAAGCCACGCGCGACAATCTGGTCAGCGTGCCCGGATACAACCTGTTTAACCTGGGCGCGCGTTACACGCCGGGCGGCGAGCAGGGCCGCGTCACCTTCAGGCTCTTTGCCGATAACATTACTAACAAGCGTTATTGGTCAGACACAGGCGCGAGTTACGGAGACACGTTTATCTGGCTGGGCGCGCCGCCAACGCTGCGGCTCTCGGCACATTACACTTTCTAAGCAATGCATCGAACGGGACACAACACGGCAGTGAGCTCTGAAGTTATCGCTCACGGAATGGATGGCACGCTGGTCGAGCCGGACTGGCCGCCGCTCGCGCGCGACGAGTTGCGCATGCTGTTTGCGCAGTTCGAGAACCTGGGCGAGCCAATCGAGATTCTCACGGTGAGTCCGCGTCCGCTCTCTGCTGCAAGCGTTGTGCGAACTTCAGGCGGCAAGGTCTTTGTCAAACGGCATCACCGAGCGGTGCGCGACCGCGAGGGATTGCTTGAAGAGCACCGCTTTCTCGCTCATCTGCTCCACTCCGGCGCAAAGGTTCCCAAAGTGATTGCGTCTGCGTCGGGCGAGACGGCGATCGGCATCGGCGAGTGGATGTATGAGGTGCACGCCATTCCTGCCGGAATCGATCTATACGAGGAAGCCATCTCCTGGACGCCGTTTCGCACCGCGGAGCACGCGTGGTCTGCGGGCAAGGCATTGGCCGAGTTGCATCTTGCCGCGCATGGATTCGACGCGCCCCTCCGCAAACCGCGCCCTCTGGTGGCGAGCTTCACCATTTTTTCGTCAAGCAATCCAACGCAGGAGCTTGAACGCTATATCGCCGCGCGGCCTGCGCTCGCAGAACAGGCAGCCGTGCATCTCTGCGCAAAGCAAGCCCTTGAAATTCTTGCACCGTTTCATGCACAACTTTTGCCACTGTTGCATTCACTCCCGCCGCTTTGGACGCACAACGATCTGCACTGTTCCAATCTGCTGTGGAGCGGCTCGGAGAACAACGCGCAGGTTACGGCCGTTATCGACTTTGGTCTCAGTGACCGGACGAACGCCGTTCACGACATTGCCAACGCCATCGAAAGAAACATCGTCGAGTGGCTGCAACTGGTCGCCGATCCGGCACACCCCAATGATGTCGCGGTTCACTTCGATCATCTTGAAGGATTGCTCGCGGGGTACGAATCGGTGCGCCCGCTCTCACCGGCTGAAGCAGCGGCCCTTGCGCCGATGACCGCTCTTTGTCACGCAGAATTCGCACTCTCCGAGGCGGATTATTTTCTTGGTCCGCTGCACTCCAAAGACAGAGCTGCAATGGCCTATGACGGTTGGCTTGTGGGACACGCCGACTGGTTCCGCAGCGATGCGGGCAACGGTTTGCTGGACGCAATCGAGCATTGGGCAAGGAATCGGCGGGCTCAAAACAAGCCGTCAAGCAGGCGAGGAGCCTCCGCAGAATGACCGAGTCCGCAGTAGCAAATTATCTGGCCGCGCACTGGATCGAGTTGGCCGGCACCATTACAACGGTGCTTGGAATCTGGCTCACCACAAAGCGGCTGCTCATCTGCTGGCCCGTGGTGCTGGTCTCGGACATTCTTTATCTCGTGGTCTTCTACCAAGCGCGATTGTTTTCAGACGCAATGCTACAGGTGTTCTTTCTCGCCTTCACGTTTTATGGCTGGTGGCACTGGTGGCGTGGCGTTGTGGACGAGGGCGAAGTGTGCGTGGTTCCGCTCTCGTGGCGCGGCTGGCTTGCGGGTCTTGCGGTGGGCGCGGTGGGTGCGGTGCCGCTGGGATGGTTGATGGTGCGCGTTGGCGCCGCGCTGCCTCACCTGGACGCAACGCTTACCAGCTACAGCCTGGTCGCAAGCTGGTGGGGAGCACGCAAGCATACGGCCAACTGGTGGCTTTGGATCGCTGTCGATCTTGTCTACATTGGCGAGTACATCTATAAGGATCTGAATATGACGGCGCTGCTCTACGCAGGTCTGGTGGTTCTTGCTGTGCTCGGGTTGCGGGATTGGCGGCGCGCGCCGGTGGCCGCTCAGACAGCGGCTTGAACCACGTTTTCGAGCGGTTCATTGCGGAGATAACGGCGAATCTCGCCGGCCGCAATGCGCAGCGCACGCGGCGTAAACTCCTTGGTCGAGCCGGCGACATGCGGCGTAATCAACAGATTGGGGCAGCTCCAGAGCGGATGGCCTTCGGGCAGAGGTTCGGGCTCGGTCACATCCACTGCCGCGCGGATCTTGCCCGCATTCAACGCACCCACAAGAGCGTCGGTATCCACAATCGGTCCGCGCGCTGCGTTCACCAGCAGCGTCCCCTGTTGCATGAGAGAAAACTGACGGCTGCCGATGAGTCCGCGCGTCTCCGCTGTTGCAGGCAGAATGAGCACAACAATTTCTGCTTCCGGCAATAATTGATCCAGGTCGCCGACTGCGCGCACGGCAGGTTCGGTGCGCGGGCGTCGCGCTACGCGTGTTAGCTGCACGCGGAAAGGCGCGAGCATCCGCTCGATCTCCTGCCCAATGGAGCCATAGCCCACCATGAGAACCCGCTTGCCTGTCAGTTCTTCAAGCATCACGGGCGGATACAGCGGACGCTTGTCTCCGGTGACGGTGGCGTAGTGCTGCGGAAGCTCAAAGCGCCGCTTCCAAAGGCCTTCCCGCTGAAATTCGTTGTAGAGCGGAAAGTATTTGAGCATGGCCAGAATCGCGCTTACGGTCCACTCCGCCGTTGAGATATTATGCGCCCCGCGCGCATTGCAAATGGTTACGTGTGGTCCCACGAGAGGCGGAATCCATTCCGTGCCGGCCATCATGGACAGCACCAGCTTTACGCCGCGAAGATGCGGCCAGACAAGCATGGCGCGGTTGGCATAGGGGTCGGGAATCCACACGTCGAGATCGATTGGGCGATCGGGCGGGTCAGGAATGCGCACCAACTCGACACCTTCGGGAAAGTCCCGAAGAAATTCTTCCGGCAGCGATTCTGGATATCCGACTTTTAGCATGTTTTGTGTGCGGCCGCTGTGCTGAACGGCCAGTTCTTATCGTATCGCAGATGCGGCAGCGCGGCTCTGCGTCGCGCGAGTCCATCAGTGTTTACCAGCAGCGATCCCTTTGCTAGCTGTGGCGTCTGAAGAGCCAAGCGGTAGAGCTATCATGCGGTTAAGGAGTTCTCATGTCTGAAACACCCTGTCGCCATCTCTTGCCGCGCTGTCTCTTCGCCTCTCTTTTTTCATCGCTGGTTTTCTTCGCTCTCTTCTTCGGAGCCGGTTTCCGGTCGATGGCGGCCGCGCAGGACGCGCCTGCTGTTCATGCACCAGCCAATGAGTACACGAACCCTGTGATCTGGGAAGATCTTGCCGATGGCGATATCCTCCGTGTCGGGAATACGTATTACTACTCCGCGTCGAATATGCACTACTCGCCGGGCGCTCCAATTCTCCGCTCATACGACCTGGTTCACTGGGAGTATGCCGGGCATTCGCTGCCGGTGCTTGACTTTGGTCCTGCGTACGATTTGAATGGCGGCAATGCCTATATCAAGGGCAGTTGGGCGTCGTTTCTCAATTACCGTAAGAGCGAGAAGAAGTTCTACTGGGGCGGCTGCATTGAGTTTTCAAAGACGTATATTTACACAGCATCCGCCGTCGAAGGTCCATGGACGAGGAAAGCCGTTCTGCCGCAGTGCTATTACGATGCAGGGTTGTTGATTGACGATGACGACACCATGTACGTGGCCTATGGCAACACGCATTTGTCTGTCGCACAGCTTTCGCCCGATGGCACAAAGGAAGTGAAAAGCCAGAAGGTTTTTGACACGCCTCCCGATGTGCAAACTCTCGAGGGCTCGCGCTTCTATAAGGTGAATGGAAATTACTACATCTTCACCACGCGTCCGCCGAACGGCGAGTTTGTTTTGAAGTCGACCACTGGCCCCTTCGGGCCGTACACCATGCACAAGCTGGTTCTCGATACAGGCAGCCCCGTCCCCGGCGGCGGAGCGCCGCACCAGGGCGGCATTGTGCAGACCCAGAAGGGCGACTGGTATTACATGGCGTTCATCGATGCGTATCCGGGCGGCCGCGTTCCCGTACTCGCTCCGATGAAGTGGAATGCCGATGGATGGCCGGAGATGGAGATCACCGATAACAAGTGGGCCGTCAATTATCCCAAGCCACTTCCCTCTCATCCGCTGAAGCCGTTGACCGGCGTCGACCGGTTCACAGGCGCAGTTCTTGGTCCCGAGTGGGAGTGGAATCACAATCCCGATAACTCAAAGTGGTCGCTTCACAACGGACTCAAACTTGAAACGGCGACGCTGACCGACGACCTTTATCAAGCGAGAAACACTTTAACTCATCGCATTCTCGGGCCGGAGTCCACCGCAACAATTGCGCTCGATACCTCCAACATGAAGGTGGGAGACCGCGCTGGCCTCGCCATCCTGAGAGATCTATCGGCGTGGGTTGGCGTCAAGCGCGATCAGGATGGAATGCACGTGGTGATGGAAGACAAGATCAACATGGCCAGAGGGTGGAAGACCATCAGCACTGGGACAGACGAGGCCAGCGAACCGTTCACCGGCAAGAAGATCTGGCTGCGCGCCGCCGCGGATATCCACCCCGGACCAGGGCACGCGGTGAATTTCTCATGGAGTGCGGACGGCCACACCTTCAAGCCCATCGGCACTCCGTTTGTGATGGGTACCAACTGGCCCTTCTTCATGGGACATCGATTCGCGATCTTCAACTACGCCACAAAGGAACTGGGCGGCTCAGTGACGGTGCCGTCCTTCGATCTCACTACTCCCTAACGCGTGTGCATTACGACGGCGCGCATAACAGTGCGGCGAAAAAGTAAGTGCCCCAGGATTTGTCCGATACTCCGGATAAATCCTGGGGCGCTACTTGTTTCATCGCTATGATTCTGGCTTGTGCGGCTACAGCCTTCTACTTGCAGGTTGCCGTAAAGCACAGGTTCTTGCTGAAGAACGGAACCACGTGGTTTTGAAAGCGGTCGGCTACAGCGCTGGTGTGCGTGCCTGAGTAAATCTCAAAGCCATTGACGATTCCGTAGCTGTCCATAATATCGTGCAGCTTCTTGGCATCCACGCGCAGACCATCCTGATCGCCTACATCCATTGAGATTGCGCGATACTGCTTCAGGTTGCCGATGTACTGATCGACGAAAGCCAGCGGTGCATTTGCGGCCCACTTGGCAAGAACATCCGGCTGCGACACGCCATCCTTTGTCGGCAAGTCAACATAGAGCGGAGGATTCTTGGGATCGGGAGACCAGGCTGCGGCAGTGGCTAGTTGCGCATTCACGCCAAAGGAAAGGTTGGCCGCATCCGCCGCCGTCTTGATTGCTGCCACGGCTTTCTCGAGTTGATCTCCCCCTGGGCCGCTGCCCCTCGCCGACATGCAGCAAGGGCTCATGATGTAGAGGCTGCCGAAGACTTCCGGGTGCTTCATGCCGATGCGCGATGCGCCGTAGCCGCCCATC